>CAMKJU010000010.1 GCA_946413265.1 uncultured Lentisphaerota bacterium | reverse complement strand
GCGCAGGTCGCCCGACTGGCCGAACCTCGAGGAGGTGATCATCGTCACGAAGTGCCACCTTGACGTGGGCTACACGCACACCGTCCCCGAACTGGTCAAGCTGTACAGGACGTCATACATGGACAAGGCGCTGGCGCTGTTCGATTCCGACCGGACGATGCCGCCCGACCTCCGCGTTCGCTGGACGCTGCCGGCTTGGCTGACCGACGCGATCCTGAACGGACAGTACTCCCCCGAACGCCGGGCCAAAATCGAGGACGCCGTGCGCCAGCGCCGCCTGATGTGGCATGCGCTGCCGTTCACGAGCGAGACGGAGGCCTCGGATGCCGAAGAACTTGTGCGGATGTTCTCATACGGCTCGAACCTCTCGCGTAAGTTCGGCTTCGATTTGCCGCGCTACGCGAAGCAGACGGACGTGCCGGATCACGCATGGGTGATGCCCACGCTGCTCGCCCACGCCGGCGTGAAGTTCCTGCATCTGGGCAGCAACCCCTGTAGCAAGCCCAAGTCCGTCGTGGAGAAGATTCCGACGCTCTGCTGGTGGGAGGGCCCTGACGGTTCGCGTATTCTGCTTGGATACTCGCCCAAATACGGATGGATGGGCGGCGGCAGCGTGACACCGCCCAAGGGGTGGCGGCACAAGACGTGGCTCGCCTACTACATGCGGGGCGACAACGCCGGCCCGATGTCGCGGAAAGAAGTGGACAATATCCTGCGCAAGGCGAGGCAACAGCTCCCCGGCATCAAGGTGCGTTTTGGCAACCCCGACGAATTCGTGGACGCCATCATCGCGGAGGAGAAGGCGCATCCGTCCCTGCCCGTCGTGCGCGGCGACATGCCCGATACGTGGATTCACGGCATGATGACCCTGCCCGAGGCGACGGCCATCCACCGCCGCACCGTCGGCGACCTCGTCACGCTTGGACAGCTCGATACGACGCTGCGGGCGTTTGGCGTCGCGACCGACCCCGTCGTGGAACTTCTGGAACGCGCCTACCGCGACTCAGGCCTCTACTCGGAACACACCTGGGGGCTCGCCGGCTTCCGCGTGCGCGGTCCGAGGCTGTACCGTCCCGGCTGGCGCCAGCGCTACGATTCCGGCGAATACAAGGAGTTCGACGAATCGTTCCAGTACCATGCGGACTACGCGCGCCGTGCGCGCAAGGCGGCACAGGACGGCATCCGGGCGCGCATGGAGGCGCTTGCGCGGAGCGTTGACGTGGAGGGCCCGCGCGTGGTGGTGTTCAATCCGCTGCCGTATGTGCGCGATGCCGTGGTGGAGGTGGAGATGCCGGAGGGCTATTCGTTGCCCGGTGGCGAGCGTAACGGCGGGAAGGTGAGGTTCCTCGCAAAGGGCCTCCCAGCCGGCGGGTACAAGACCTTTAAGGTTACTCATCTAGAACGTCTAGAGAATCTAGAAAACCTAGAAGTTCTAGATGGCCAATCACTGAAGCTTCGCCACTTCACGGTCAAGTTTGACTTGGAGAAGGGCGGCATTTCTTCGCTCGTCGAGAATGCGACCGGGCGCGAGCTCGTGAAGCAGGGCGGACACGTCCTCGGGCAGTTCCTGCACGAGCGCTTCAGCCGCAACGAGGTGGGCCGCTACTCGAAGATCTACAACGAGCGCGAGAAGAACGACGGACTCAGCAAGCCGGGAATGCCGGACGTCGCGCACGCGCCGTATGCTGCGATCACGCCGTCTGGCTGGCGCGCGCGCATGAAGCGTTCGCCGCTGGGCGTGGAGGTGGTAATGGCGCCGGACGACACGAAGGGCCTCGCCAAGGCGTACGAGATGCGCTTCTCGTTCCCGGACCATCTGCCGTGCGTGGACATCACGTGGCGCGTCGAAGACAAGACGCCCGATCCGATTCCCGAGGGCGGCTGGCTGTGTCTTCCGTTCAATGTGGAGGGGCCGTCGTTCCGCGTCGGACGCATCGGCGGCACGATCGACCCCACGAAGGACATCATCTTCGGCGCGAACAAGGACATCCTCTGCGTGGACCGTGCGATTACGGTGCGGAGCGGACCCGGCGGCGCGGGCGTGGGCGTGGTGTCCGCCGACCTCCCGCTCTGGAGCCTTGGAAGGCCGGGGCTCTGGCGCTACGAGCCGGACTACGTGCCGACGGAGCCGGAGGTGTTCGCAAACCTCTACAACAACCAGTGGAACACGAACTTCCCGCTGTGGATTCCCGGCTCGTGGTCGGCCTCGCTGCGCGTCTATCCCGTCGCCAATGGCGCGGACGAGGAGCAGACGGTGTTCACGCCCGCGTGGGAGATTCGCCAGCCCGCCGTCGCCGCGTTCGCTGACAACAAAAAAATTATCCATGTAGAACAGGTAGAACATGTAGAAAATCTAAATGACCTACATGTTCTACATGGACAAAAAAATAATGGAGAGGTGGGCAGCCCTCTGCCCGCCGCAGCCAACGGACTTGTACTGTCGCGAAAGGGGGTGCGCGTGACGGCGTTTTGTCCCAATCCCGATGGTACGGGTATCGTGCTGCGCGTATGGGAGCAGGCTGGCAAGGGCGGCGACATCACGGTTACGTTGCCGCAGGGCATGAAGGCGGCCACGGCGCAGCCGGTGAACCTGCGCGGCGAAATCGCCGGCGAGCCAATCGCCGTAAAGAACGGCAGTTTCACCTTTGCGCTCGGCGCGTGGGGGCCGAAGAGTTTCATTCTTTCCGAAACAAAACAATAAAGGATCATCACATGTACATCATTGCATACGATTTTGGAACGGGCGGCATCAAGGCCTCCCTGTACGGCGCGGACGGCGCGTGCGTGGCCTCGGGTTTCGACGCCTACGAGACGACCTATCCCGCGAGCGGTTTCCACGAGCAGGCTCCCGAGGACTGGTGGCGCGCGACCGTACGTTCCACGCGTCTCCTCGCCGAACAGGCGGGCGACGAGAAGATGAAGCGCGTGCGCGCGCTCGGCATCTCCGGACACTCCCTCGGCGTGGTCCCGCTCGACGCGGCGGGCAACCTGCTGCGTCCCACGGTACCGATCTGGAGCGACTCGCGCGCGGGCGCGGAGGCGCAGGCGTTCTTCCGCGAGGTGCCGGAGGAGGCGTGGTACATGAAGACGGGCAACGGGTTCCCGGCCGCGCTCTATTCGGTGTTCAAATTGATGTGGTTCCGTGCGCACGAGCCGGAGTGGTTTGGCCGCGCCGCGACGATCCTCGGTACGAAGGACTACATCAACTACCGTCTCTGCTGCGTACGGGCGACGGATTTCTCCTACGCATCCGGAACGGGCGTGTATGACCTCGCCACGCGCCGGTACGACGAGGAGCTGATCGCTGCCTCCGGCTTGCCGCGTACGCTCTTCCCCAAAATCGTTCCCGCCACGCAGGTGCTCGGCGCGCTTACGCCGGACGCCGCGCGCGAACTGGGACTGCCGCAGGACGTGAAAGTCGTCGCGGGTGGCGTGGACAACTCCTGCATGGCGCTCGGTGCGGGCGCGTGGCGGGAAGGGCGGGCGTACTGCTCGCTCGGGTCGTCGGCGTGGATTGCCGTCTCCTCCGCGAAGCCGCTCCTCGATGTTGCCACGCGTCCCTACGTGTTCGACCACGTGGTGCCGGGACAGTACGCCTCCGCGCTCGCCATCTTCTCGGCGGGGACGTCGCACACGTGGTGTCGCGATGTGCTCTGCGGCGGGATGGACTACGTGTCCATGGACGCCGAGGCGGAGAAGGCCGGACGCGGCGCGCACGACCTCTACTTCAACCCCTCGCTCGCGGGCGGCAGTTCGCTCGACCCGACGCCCGCGCTGCGCGGTGCGTTCGCGAACCTTGATCTCCGGCACACGCGCGGCGACGTGATCCGCGCAGTGATGGAAGGTGTGGCGTTCGGACTCCGGAACGCGCTCGACGAGCTGGCGCGTCTCGCGCCGGTCGCGGAGCCGCTCACGCTCGTGGGCGGCGGCGCGAACTCGCCGCTGTGGCGTCAGATCTACGCGGATGTCTACGGACGACGCGTGGCGCGTGCCGCGATCGGGCAGCAGGCGGCGGCGCTCGGCGCGGCTCTTGTGGCGGGCGTGGGCGCGGGCGTGTGGGATGACTTCTCGATCCTCGAGACGATTTCGCGCGCCGACGCTGCGGCCGCGCCGGACGCCGAATCCGCCGCCGACTACGCCCGCCGCTACGTCCGTTGGCGCGCGCTCACCGAAAAGCTCGGCGAGTGGGCAGTTGCGGCTCGGGCGGACGTTTGATAGAATACCGCCATGCGAAAAATGAAGAAGACAGAAGTCCGTGAGCCGGACGAACGCAAAATCGCGTCGCTCGTGCGCCAGCTCCTCGTGGAACTGGGCGAGGATCCTGGGCGCGAAGGGCTATTGAAGACGCCGTCGCGCGTGGCGAAGTCCCTTGCTTTCCTCACGCGCGGCTACCGCCAGACGCCGAGGGGCGTACTGAACAACGCAGTCTTCGAGACTGGCGCGAACCACATGATCGTGCTGCGGGACATCGAGGTCTACTCGATGTGCGAGCACCACCTGCTGCCGTTCTTCGGCACGTGCGCGGTGGGATACATCGCGCGTGGCAAGGTGCTGGGTGTCTCGAAGATCGCCCGCATCGTGGACTGCTTCGCTCGCCGTCTGCAGATACAGGAGCGCCTGACCGAGCAGGTGGCGGAGGCGATTCGGGATGCATCCGGCGCGGAGGGCGTGGGCGTGGTGTTCCGATGCAGGCATCTCTGCATGATGATGCGGGGCGTTGAGAAACAGAATTCCGAGATGATTACGTCCGCCATGCTCGGCAGTTTCCGCGAGGACGAGAAGGTGCGGCAGGAGTTCCTGTCGCTCGCTAAGTGAGGATGTGGCCATGCCGATGTACGTCTACGAGGTGAAGGAAGGGGCGAAAGGATGCGCGAAGTGCAGCGCGGGCTTCGAGATCGCCCAGTCGATCAACGACGCCAAACTCACCGTATGCCCCGATTGCGGCGCTCCGATTTTCCGCGTAATACAGGCCCCAGGGCTCGGCCATTCGCAGACCGACCTGCACTACCGTGCCAAACGCGCGGGCTTCTCCTGTCTGAAGAAGGTGCAGAAGGGCGAGTACGAGAAGATGTACTGACGTGCCGGCGCAACAACGCCCTAAGGGCGGGTGTTGGTATACGGACGTCTTTGTGGTATACTATAGGCGTTTTACACAGATTTGGAGAAAATGATGTTTAAACCGGTGTCCAACAAGGTCCAGTTCCCCCAGATGGAGGAAGGAATCCTGAAATACTGGGCGGAAGGCGACGTGTTCAAGAAGTCGCTGGACCGCAACAAGGGCAAGGAACGCTACACGTTCTACGACGGGCCTCCGTTCGCGACGGGCCTGCCTCACTACGGACATTTGCTTGCGGGCACGATCAAGGACATCGTGCCGCGCTACCAGACGATGCGCGGCAAGTACGTGGAGCGCCGCTTCGGCTGGGACACGCACGGCCTCCCGATTGAGGCCCTCGCGCAGGAGGCGCTTGGCATCGCCGGCGCGCCCGAGATCAAGAAGATCGGCGTCGACAAGTTCAACGAGCAGTGTCGCTCGATGGTGCTACGCTACGTGGGCGAATGGCGCAAGACGGTCACGCGCATGGGCCGCTGGGTGGATTTCGACAACGACTACAAGACCATGGAGCCGGGCTTCATGGAGAGCGTGTGGTGGGTGTTCAAGCAGCTCTGGGACCAGGGGCGCGTGTACAAGAGCCACCGCATCATGCCGTATTCGTGGAAGCTCTCCACGCCGCTCTCCAACTTCGAGGCCGGCAGCAACTACAAGGACGTGCAGGACCCGACCGTGACGGTGCGGGTGAAGGTGATCGATGGGCAGGGAACCCTAGAAAAGCTAGGTGTGCTAGAAAAACTAGACGACGCTCCGCTTTACCTCCTCATCTGGACCACCACCCCCTGGACCCTCCCCGAGAACCTCGCGATCTGCGCCGGTGCGAGCATTGACTACGTGGCCGTGCGCGACCTCACGGACGACGCGCACCCGATCTACGTGATGGCCAAGGCCCGTCTGCCGCACATCTTCAAGAAGGAAGAGCAGTACGAAATCGTGGCCGAATTCAAGGGCAGCGCGCTGAAGGGCGTGCAGTACGAGCCGATGTTCCCGTACTTCGCGGAGAAGCGCGCCGAGGGCGCGTTCCAGGTGCTGAACGACGACTACGTGACGACGGACGATGGCGTGGGCCTCGTCCACATCGCCCCCGCCTACGGCGAGGACGACTTCCGCGTGTGCAAGGAGGCGGGCATCACCGCGTTCGCCGACCCGCTCGACGACGCCTGCGCCTTCACGGACGCGGTGCCGGAGTACGCCGGCCGCTTCTGCAAGGACTGCGACAAGGACATCATCAAGCGTCTCAAGGCCGAGGGCAAGCTCGTCCACCAGGCGACGATCGTCCACTCCTACCCGTTCTGCGACCGCACCGACACCCCGCTCATCTACCGCGCGATCGACGCCTGGTACGTGCGCGTGGAGGACCTCCACGAACGCCTCGCGAAGAACAACGCCACCGTACACTGGACGCCCGACTACGTGGGCGAGAAGCGCTTCGGCAACTGGCTCGAGGAGGCGCGCGACTGGAACATCTCCCGCAACCGCTTCTGGGGCAGCTGCATCCCGGTGTGGGTAAACGACGACGACCCCTCCGACATGATCTGCGTGGGTTCTGTGAAGGAGCTCGAGGCCCTCTCTGGCGAGAAGGTGACCGACCTCCACAAGCACTTTATCGACAAGATCGTGATCAAGAAGGACGGCAAGACCTACCACCGAACGCCCGAGGTGCTCGACTGCTGGTTCGAGAGCGGCTCAATGCCCTACGCCCAGCAGCATTATATGGGTGAAGCCGCCGAAGGCGGCAACCTTGGGCGGGGTTCGGGGGCGCCAGAGCCCCCGTCCGTTGTCGATTTCTTCCCCGCCGATTTCATCGCCGAGGGCGTCGACCAGACCCGCGGCTGGTTCTACACGCTCATGGTGCTCGGCACGTGCCTCTTCGACAAGTCGCCGTACCGCAACGTGATCGTGAACGGCCTCGTGCTCGCCGAAGACGGCAAGAAGATGTCGAAGCGCCTCAAGAACTACCCCGACCCCACGAAGATGCTGGATACGTACGGGGCCGATGCGATTCGCCTCTACATGATCTACTCGCCCGTCGTACGCGCCGAGAACCTCAAGTTCTCCGAGAACGGCGTGAAGCAGCTCATGCGCGACATCCTCATCCCGCTTTGGAACGCCTACTCCTTCTTCGTCACCTACGCGAACGTGGATGGATTTGCAGACAAGGAAGTCGTCTACCCCGAGTCTGACAACGTGCTCGACAAGTGGATTGTCTCCTCGATGGAAACGCTGATCGCCGACGTTTCGGCGGCGATGGACGTCTACGACCTGCAACGCTCGGTGCGTCCGTTCGTGAAGTTCATCGAGGATCTCACGAACTGGTACATCCGCCGCTCGCGCCGCCGCTTCTGGAAGTCGCAGAACGACGGCGACAAGCTCTGCGCCTACCGTACGCTCCGCTACGTGCTCGTGCAGCTTGCGAAGGTTGCCGCGCCGTTCACGCCGTTCATCGCGGAGGAAATCTACCGCAATCTCAAGGGCGAGGGCGACCCCGAATCCGTGCACCTGTGCGATTTCCCGACGGCGAACGCCGCCGCGCGCGACCTCGACCTCGAGCGCCGCATGGCCGACGTGCAGGCCGTGGTGGAGCTGGGGCGCCGCCTCCGCGCCGACAACGACCTCAAGGTGCGCCAGCCGCTCTCCGTCCTGAAGGTGGCCGGCGGCGACGTGAAGGGCCTAGAATCGCTCATCGAGGACGAGCTGAACGTGAAGGCCGTGCAGTTCGTCGCCGACGAGACGGAGCTCTGCGACGTCTCCTACAAGGCGAACTTCAAGACCCTTGGCAAGAAATGCGGTCCGAAGATGAAGGCCGTGGCGGCCGCCATCGCCGGAAACGCGCCCGGCATCGCCGGTCTCTTTGGGCAGGGCTCGGGGGCGCAGCCCCCGGTCGTTGTCATCGAGGGCGTCGAGATCGCCCCTGAGGATGTGCTCGTCACGCGTACCCCGAAAGCCGGCCTCGTGGTGGCTTCCGATGGCCCCGTGGTGGTGGGCCTCGAGACGGCCCTCACGCCCGAGCTCGTGGCCGAGGGCCTCGCCCGCGAGTTCGTGAGCCACGTGCAGGCGATGCGCAAGGAAGCCGACTTCGAGGTCACGCAGCGCATCCGCGTTACGGTGGAGGCGGACGACGAGCTGAAGGCGGCGATTGAGGCGCATCGCGACTACGTGACCGCCGAGACGCTTGCCGTCGCGCTTGATTTCGCCGCATGCGGCGAGGCGAAGTCAGTTGACCTCAACGGACACGCCGCGAAGATCCTTGTGGGGAAGGCCGAGGCGTAATGGCAATCAATGAAAAATCAGTTGTAGCCTCACACGAGGATGCCGGGCCGGGTTACCGATTCCTCGTATTGGAGGCGCCGCGTCTCGCGGCAGATCTCACGCCGGGGCAGTTCGTGCATGTGCGCGTGCCTGGTCTGGAATCGACCGCCCTGCGGCGTCCCTTCAGCGTGTTTGACGCTGACGCGGGCCGCGTGACGCTGCTCTACAAGGTCGTGGGACGCGGCACGGCGGCGCTATCAAAGGTGCTTGTGGGCGATACGGTGGAGGTTATGGGGCCGCTCGGACACGGCTTCCCCTCGTCGTCGAAGGGCGTGCCGCTTCTTGTGGGCGGCGGCTACGGCGTGGCGCCGCTCCACTTTCTCGCGAAGCGCCTGAAGGATCCGCACGCGATTCTGTTCGTGGGTGGACGCACTAAGGATGACCTGCTCGCGCTCGACCGCTTCGCCGCACTCGGCGTGGATGTGCGCATCGCGACAAACGACGGCAGCGCTGGCGAGAAGGGTTTTGTGACGGGGCCGCTCGATGCGGTGTTGGACGGCTTACGCGCGCGGGGCGAAACTTTTGAACTCTTCACGTGTGGTCCGGATGGCCTCCTGAAGGCCGTCGCCGACCGCGCCGTGGCTGCGAAGATGCCGGGCTGGATCTCGATGGACCGGCACATGGTCTGCGGTGTCGGAGCGTGTTACGCCTGCATACAGAAGACGGTGCGCGGAAACTCGCGCTGCTGTGTGGAAGGACCGGTGTTCAGGGCGGAGGACCTCGTATGGTGAACATGGAAGTCGATCTCGGCGGACTGAAGATGCGCTCCCCCGTCGCCACGGCGAGCGGCACGTTCGGCTACGGTTTCGAATACGTTGGCGCGGTCGACTACTCAAAGCTCGGCGCGGTGACGGCGAAGGGCATTCGACTCGACCCCTGGCCCGGCAACCAGATGCCGCGCCACGCGGAGGTGCCGGGTGGGCTCGTGAACGCCATTGGCCTGCAGGGGACGGGCGTGGAGCATTTCCTCAAGTACACCGTGCCGTGGTACCGGAAGCAGGTGCCGGACGTCCCCATGATCGCCAACATCTGGGGCGGCACGATCGAGGAGTACGCTGAGGTCGCCGCGCGGATGGGCGATGCGGTGGACGCGATTGAGATGAACGTGAGCTGTCCCAACGTCAAAGCGGGCGGGCACACCTTCGGACAGGATCCGGAGGTGCTGTGCAAGGTAGTCTCTGCCGTGCGCGCGGCGACGAAGCGTCCGCTCCTCGTAAAGCTCGCGCCGAACGTGCCGTCCATTACGCCGTACGTGAGGGCGTGCGAGGACGGGGGGGCGAACGCTCTTTCGCTCATCAACACGATTCCCGCGATGGTGATTGACGTCGAGACGCGTCGGCCCGTGCTTGCGAACCGCACGGGCGGGCTTTCCGGACGCTGCGTGCATCCAGCGGCGGTGAAGCTCGTCTACGACGCGCACGCCGTCACGAAGCTCCCGATCCTCGCGATGGGCGGTATCTACGAGGCGAAGGACGCAATCGAGTTCTTCCTCGCGGGCGCTACGGCGGTGGCCGTGGGTACCGCGACCTTCACCGATCCGGGCGTTGTCGCCGCCGTCTACGACGGACTTACGGACTACTGCGAGCGGCATGGGTTTGCGTCCGTCGCACAGCTCACTGGTGCGCTATCCACGGAGTAGATAGAAATGTCGAAGAGGTTCACGGTATTGCTTGCAGCGGCGTCCATCGCCGCGCTGACGCTCAGGGCGGACGAGGAAGCTGTAGGCGGATACACTTGGACCTACGGCGTCAGTGGCAACACGGCGGAAATCACAGCCGTCTCCCCCACCCCCACAAACGACGTGGCCATTCCCTCTTCTCTCGGAGGAGTGCCCGTGACGGGCATCGGGACACGTGCGCTCTACGGCAGCAGAGGACTTACGGGGCTGGTGATCCCCAACAGCGTTGCGAACATCGGCGAGAAGGCGTTCTACGGTTGCAGGGAGCTTGAGGAACTGACCGTCGGCGACGGCGTGACGAACATAGGAACGTCTGCCTTCACGGGTTGCAGAAACTTGAAGTACGTGACAATCCCGCAATACGTGTGTTCGACGAGCATGAAGCAGATTTTCCCGTCGGCATATACGTCAATCACGCACGTCGCGATATCCTCAGACGTGACGAGCATCAAAAGCGGCGCGTTCAAGGGATGTGCCGATTCGGTGTTCGATACGACGAGCATCCCTGGGGTGACGCTGGTGGACGGCTGGGCCATCGGCAGCATAGAGACGCTCTCGGGCACGTTGAACCTGACTGGCGTTCGCGGCATAGGGGCGAAGGCGTTTTACAAATGCACTGGGTTGACGGGAACCGTCGTGATTCCGCCAGGCGCGAGGGGAATAGGAGATTCGGCATTTTACGGCTGCACGGGCATCACCGGCGTGACGATTCCCGCCAGCGTTGCGAGCATCGGCAAAAGCGCGTTTTCTGGGTGCAAGGGATTGACAAGCATAGTATTTTATGGACACGCACCGACAATGGGTGAGAAAACATTCGCATCAGTCAAATCCAGCTGCACGGTGTACGTTAAAAGGAATTCGACGGGTTGGGGTGTCGCGATACCTGGAACATGGAACGGAATGAAAATCGCATATATTGAAGAGACTCCCACGTATGCGGGTTCATTGGACACGAGCTTTGCCAGGGTGCAGATCGTGACGGGGGCCGCTGTCATATTTGACAAAGCATACAGCCGCGTGGGCACGATGCAGGTGAAGGCCGGAAAGGTCAACAAGAAGCACGGAACCTTGAGGGTTTCCGCCGTGGCCACGCTTCTGGTGGACGGCAGGGTGAGAAGGTTCACGGCTTCGGGGGTACTGGCTGCGTTGGACGCGCAGGGGCGGATTCCGCCAGTTACTCTAACATTCAAGGAGCCTATCGGCGCGATGACGCTGGAGATGTCGCCGGATGGCTTGTTTACATTTAAGAACCCCATATACGCTATGGCCTCTGCGACAGTCGGCGGCGCGCTGAGGGGCGGAGAGCGCGGGACGTTCCGTCTGGCGAGTTGCAATCTTGCAGTACCTGGGGAGGTACAGTATGACCTGCTGCCTTACGAGGAGGCGTTTGAGGTTGTGGGCGGCAAGTGGAAATTCGCCAAGGCCGCGACCGTGAAGTGGACGAAGAGTCGCGAGACGGGTGAATTCGTCCGTGTAGTGGACGTGTCCAGGAACAAGACCAACCGATCTTCCCTGAAGATCAACTACGCGGCGAAGACAGGCATCTTCAAAGGCTCGTTCAAGGCGTATGTGCTGGAGGATGCGCGCAACGGCAAGAAGCGCCTGAAGAAATACAGCGTGAACGTGGCCGGGTTCGTTCTGGACGGCGTAGGTATCGGCAAAGCTACCGGTAGACAATCCGCCGGCGGTCCGTGGCCCGTGACGGTCGAATAAAAATCGTATTCTGTCACTTGTCAGGATTCCTGATAAGTGACCGATTACAACCACAATTTGACCTCGGAGGTCCGATTTTGATACAATTTCTTTCGAATTGGGAAAGGAAGGACGATGGACAACCTAATTTTGACGGGCTACGGCTGGACCGAGTACGCTGTGGCGGCGAGCGAGTCGCAGCAGCAGAAAGTGCTTCCGCTCATGAAATCGGTCTCCGACAGCGCGCTCCCCGACGAGCTCGACGCGGCGGTCTGCCGATACGTCCGCCGCGTGTTCGACAAGTACGGGCGGAACCTCAGCCGCATCGCCCAGGCCCTGAAAGTCGCGCGTAACACGGTGAAGAAGTACTTGCCACTCGTGCTGCTGTGCGGTCTTTCGGCCTTCGCCGGGACGACGATACGATCTAAATCCGACATGCGACTCTGGCAGATCGTCCACGACCGCGCTGCGCCCCTTGAATGGTCGTGGGAGGAAGGCGCGGACTCTGCGACGCTCACGTTCTCCAACCGCGTGTCGCGCACGACTTCGACGGTCGAGGTCGCGCGCGGCATGGTAGGGGCCGACCACCGGGCGGCCCGTGGTTCCCTCGGCGCGCTCTGGGATCGCGCCCTACCGGGCGGCGAAACTCTCGTCGATGTGACGCTCGTTCAGAAAGCGGGCGCGAACGAGGTCGCGCGCGAGACGGCGACGCTTGCCTACGTCGACGGCGCGGGCGGCGGGCCGATTACGGTGCGCGCGGCGATGGACACGCCAGAGCGCGAGCTGGCGAAGTTGCAGACGCCGCGCGTGTATGCGTTCGATACGGCATGGCTAGGCGAATCAGGCGATTCGGGATACACCGTCGCCTGGCCGCTGTACAGGCCGCTGAAGATCATCTTGAGGTAGACTATGAAGAACGTGATCGGATTATTGGCCTTTTCTGTGGTGTTTGGCGCGTTTGCCGAATCTGCAGTCTCGCAGGTGCTCGTGAACCAGCGATGGCCGTGGAACGAGAAGGTGGACGTGGATTTCGTGCTCTCCGGCGAGACGAGCGACGTCGAGGTGACGGCGACGTGGGATGCGCATCCCGCACCCTGCCGCCTCGGCTCGTTGTTCGATTGTGCGCCCGGGCAGCGCCGTTTCACGTGGGATCCCGCGAGCTCGCCGTTCGCGGGCCAGACGCTGACGGGCTTCACCGTGGCCGTCTCGAATGCCTCGGCTGCCGCGCACAATTACATCGTCGTCGATCTCGTGAACGGCGGCTACGAGTTCTTGGCCGACGCGCCCGCCGGCGGCTGGGCGGCCGAGCACAAGTCGTCGAAGATGGTGTTCAGGCGAATCCCCGCGGGAACGTACACGCAGGGGGAGGAGAAGGGGACGTTCGAGTTGCTTGGTCTTTCAGATTCTTCCTCAAACACATATGCCGAACGCTGGAACCGTCGCACAGTCACTTTTACAAGCGACTTCTACGTCGGCGTATTCAAGTATACCGAGGCACAGCATGAATGCCTGAGCACTGGCACGCCCGGAAGCAGCTTCAAGCCGAAGAAGATTTCGTATGATTCTCTTCGCGGCAATCTGGATGTTGCCGATTGGCCGAGCAAAGGCTACAAGGTCGGGTCCAATTCCATCGTCGCGAAGCTACGCGCGAAGGCGGGCGGGGCGCTCTTGGTCGATCTCTGTGAAGAAGAGCAGTGGGAAGTCGCCGCACGCGCAGGCACCACAACGATTCTGCCAAACGGCATAACGACTGCCGACAATTACGACGTGTTCACAAACAAGCTCAATGAAATTTCCGCCTGGTATGGGACTGTGGGCACCGAAGAGGCTGCGGTCGGTCTTTTCGCCACGAACAATTGGGGATTTTGCGACGTCGTTGGTCTCGTGGGCGAGTGGACGCTCGATGCAGCGGCGAAGCAAGGTGGTAATAGTTCGCTTCCGAGGTTCGGCCTTGGCAACAGCACCGATCCGACGGGCTCGGATCAATCTGCGTATGGTTCCGCGTACAGGGTTTTCCGCACGGCTTCGGCCAACTGGAAAAACCCCAGCCTTCAAAACATACTGCCCTGCAGCCGCCAAATGGCGGATCCGACAAGCGAATATTCATGTTCCACGCGCTTCTGCATCCATCTCAAGCCGCTCGGCACGCTGTCGGTCGGGGGCGAGTGATGTTTTCGGCCACAGAGATCACAAAGGTCGCCAAGAGGTCTGGGTGTTGCCTGCCTCGCCTTGCTCTCTTTGCCTTCTTTGCGGCCTTTGCGGAAAATCCGGAAATTCCGGTGATTCCGGAGATTCCGGAAAAGCCGGCGATTATAATCGACCGCTCCTCAGAAATCGTTTTGCCGGCCGGTGCGCCCTCGGCCACGCGGCTCGCGGTCGAGGAGCTGAATTTCTTCCTGAAGGGTGTACTGGGCGCGCCGCTACCGGTTGTTACGCAGCGAACCGCTGGCAAAACGGCGATTGTTTTGGGCGGTGGCCCGCTCGGTGAGCGGGCCCTGCCAGACGGCGGTCGCGGGGCGACCGCCCTACCGGCGGGGCCAGATGATGCCTACGTCATCAAGGCGTGCTCGAATGTTGTGCGCATCGTCGGCAACGACGATGATCCCCCCGATCCCGCCGCCACCGCCGCGCTGCCCGACGAGGCCCCGTGGCAGCCCTGCTTCCGGCGCGGCACGCTCTTCGGCGTGTACGCCTTCCTTGAGCGCTTCGCCGGCGTGCGGATGTACTTCCCCGGCGAACTCGGTACGTGTATTCCAAAGGTGGCGCGCATCGCCGTGCCCGAAGGGCGCATCGAAGAAGCGCCCGCCTTCTCCGTGCGCCGCTTCGGCTACGCCGATGGCCCCGTCGCGCGCGACTTGCTCGCCGGCCTGGACGAAACCGCCTTCAAGCGACTCAACTGGTACCGCCTCCGCATGGAAACCTATCACCTCAGGTGTTGCCACGGCGCGAAGACGCATTGCCTCTCGCCGGAGACCTGGGATTCGATCTACACCAACGCCTGCGCGGTCATTGGCGGCCCGCTCGGCGAGCGGGCCCTACCAGGCGGCGCGCCCGGTGGTCGCGCCCTACCGGCGTGGCCTCCCGCCTTTGACGCCATGCCGAAGGACGGCTTTACGTGGGCGCGGCACTGCAAATGCGACTGGTGCGCCAATAACATTCCATTTTCGAAAACGGATACCGGCTTCGCCACCGACCTTGTCTGGCGGCGCACCGCCGAGCTCGCGAACCGCCTCGCCGCGCGATTCCCCCACGCGCGCGTCTCGCAGATGTCGTATATCCCCTACGTGCGCATTCCCACGAACGACATTCCCGGAAACGTGGACGTGTTCGTGGCGCGGCGCGGCCCCTGGGCCGAAGGCACGGCAATCGGCGCGCGCGAACGGGACGAGGTGTGCCGCTGGCACGAAAAGCTCGGACGCAAGGTCTCTCTCTGGAACTATCCCGACAAGGTGGATTGCTGGAACCTCGAGATGAAGGACATCCCGCAGCTTGCGCCGCGCGCGTGGGCGGCGTACTACCGCGCCGTCGCGCCGCACGTGACGGGCGCGTTCGCAGAGAGCGAAAGCGACCGCTGGCTATACAATTACCTCAACTACTACGTCTTTTCGCGCGTCTGCTGGAATCCCGAGACCGATGTAGAGGCAATCCTCGCAGAACACCACCGGCTCATGTTCGGCGCGGCGGCGGAGGAGATGGCAGAGTTCTTCGATACGCTGGAAAGCTGCTGGATGAAGGTCGTCGCTCATCCCTACGACACGCCGCTCGGTCCCGGCGTGTGCAAGGCGCCGACGGAAAAGGAACTACGCGAGAGAATCTATTCGACCGACGTGCTCATGCGCCTCACGTCTCTCATCTCGTTCGCCGAGGCGAAGGTGGCCGCAGGGTCGCTTGAGGCGCGCCGCATCACGCTCTTCCAGCGCGAGTACCTGGAGCCGTTGGCCTTCGCCGTGAAGGAGACGAATGATTGTTCACAAATGGCAAATGCCACAATTCTTCACAAATCACAAATGGCGAATATTGATATTTATGGCAATGGTGACAATTGTGAACAGTTTAGATTTGTGAACATTGGCTTGATATCTGACGTCCACGTTGGCGACGACAACGACGCTTCCGATCTCAAGCGTGCGCTGCGGCTCTTCGACGTGAAAAAGGCCGACGCCGTAATCGCCGCCGGAGACTTGACCGACTTAGGGCTTCTCTCCGAGCTGAAGCAGGTCGCAACCGCGTGGAACGAGGTGTTTCCCGGAAACCGTCGCTCCGACGGCGAGCCGGTCGTGCGCCTCTTTCACTACGGCGACCACGATACGGCGCTCAACTTCAAGGTGCGGCAACGCGAGGTTGTCGCCAAGGGGCGCTGGGCGGATTACATTCCGCACATCGGGCCGGACGTCGCGTGGCGGCTCGCCTTTGGCGAGCCGTTCGAGACCGTGGTGCGGCGGATCGTGAAGGGTTGCGAATTCACTGCCGTACATTTTTTGCCGGATGGCGGCGCGTTCGGCGGTCGCGGGGCGACCGCCCTACCGGGTGAACTGGTAGGGTCCGACCATCGGGCGGCCCGCAAGCCGTGGCTGCACGTGTTTTCGCAACATCGCGCGTATCGCGGGCTGTTCGCACGGCCCGGATGCGGTGACGAAATCTCGTGGGACGACGGCGTGTCGCTCGCATTCCTCACGAACACGCCGAATACGATCGCCGTCTGCGGACATGCCCACATCTCCGCCACTAACGACACGTCGTTCGTTGCGGGGAACTTCTCCGCGATTGCGATACCTTCGCTCTTCTACCAGATTGAGACGTGGCTGCCGAGGCCGAAGGGCGACCACGATTCGCATCAGGCACTCTTTATGGTTGCCGCTCCGGACGGCATCATCGTTGAACGCCTCGACGTATGCACGGGCGGGAAAATCGCCCCTGACGTCCATCTGGTAGGGACGGCGCCCCGCGCCGTCCGCCCCGAAAAGCACTTTGAACAACCTGAGGGCCTCCCATGAGCACCGATTTCCTGAAAAACTTCCACTACACCGCCGACGGGGCGACGACCCGCGCGGATGCGCTGTGCGCCTTCATCAAGGACGAAATCGTCTACGGGCGGCTCAAGGCGGGTACGCCGATCCCGACGATCAAGGAGCTGGCGGAGGCGAGCGGCCTCACGTTCCGCGTCTCGCGCGGCGTCGTCGAACAGCTGGCGCGGGAAGGGTATGTGCGCTCGCGCCCGCGTGTCGGCACGGTCGTTCTGTCACGCGACGTCACGGCGCTGCGCGGGCGCGTGCTGTTCGTCCTTCCGGACGTGGACGCCTGCAGCTACCACGTGACCATGATCGCCGACGCGCTTCGCCGCCGGCTGGGCGCGGCGGGGTACGCATTCTCCACGGTGGTGTTCTCGCATGACGGGCAGATCGGTCTTTCGTTTCTGAAGCACGAGCTTGAGCGCACGCCCGACGTGGCGATCGTGATCTACGGCACGCCGACCGTGCGCAAATGCCTCCGCGATGCAGGCGTGAAGAGCGTGTTCATCTACGGCGAACCTCCCGCGAAGGAAGAGGGCCGCTGGATACGCTTTTCCGCCGAAGAGGCAATCGGGAATTTTTTGCGGCACTGCGTCCGAGCCAACGTGAAGCGCGTTACGCAGGTGCGTTTTGACGGCAACGAGACGCCTGACGCAAAGGCGGCGCTTGAGGCCAAGGGGATCAAAAGCGGTTGGATGGTTGTCCCGCGGATGGATGGTCTGGGACGCTACGAGGGCATCGAGCGTTCCGCCTACAACACATTCATGAACGTCCCGCGGGCCAGTTTCCCCGACGTGTTCCTATTCTGGGACGACTTCGTCGCGCAGGGCGCTCTGACGGCGTTTCTCGGGCGGGGAGTCCGGATTCCTGGCGACATCAAGGTGGTGTCGCTTTCCAACCGGGGGCTTGGTCCCGTCTTCGCGGATGTGCTCACGCGCTTTGAGTGCGACGCCTCCGAGGCCGGCGAGAAGGTCGCCGCCTTCGCGCTAGCGCTCCTAGCGAAGGGGCGGCTGCCCTCGCCTCCTGCGATCACGCCGCACTACGTCTTCGGCCGCACGTTCCCGTACTGAGATCGCAGATGGTGGAGAGCGGCAGAGCATTAGAATGGCGGAAACGCATCGGGTTCGGCGCGGGTGATTTCGCGCAAAACCTCGTGTTCTCTGCGGTAGGCACGTACCTGCTCTTTTTCTACACCGACGTCATCGGTCTCGCACCGTCGGCGGCGGCGACGGTGTTCCTCTTCGTGCAGTTTGTAGATATGCTGTGGAACCCGTTGGCGGGTGTTTTCATCGACCGGCGTCATCCGCCGTGGGGCAAGTATAGGTCATATCTCATTCTTGCGGGCATTCCGCTTGCCGCCTTTTCCGTGCTGTGCTTCGCCAATCCATTCGGCGGCGCGTGGAAGATGCTCTACGCATGCGCGGCGTATGCGGGGTTCACGCTGCTATTTACGCTTGCGAACGTCGCCTACGGCGCGCTCAGCGCATCGCTTACGCGCGACGCGGAGGAGATCACGGTGCTGACCGCAGTGCGGATTTTCCTCGCGAACGCCGGATGTCTCGTGGCCATGGCGGGGGTACCGATCCTCGTGGCCGCACTTGGCGGCGGTCGCGGGGCGACCGCCCTACCAGACGGCGTTTTCCTCGAAACCGCCCTGCCGTGGCGGATGGCGCTTTTCATGGCGTGCGGGATGCTGCCGTCGTTCGTGTTCATGCCGCTGCTGCCGTGGCTGCGGCGGAGACTGGGGAAGAAGGGGCTGTTCTACGTCTTTGCGTCCGTTGCGGTTCTCGGCATGGCCGCCCTGTACGTGCTGAGCCGCGCGGGAGGGACGCGCTCCTGCGCGTCAGCCTGGATCTATGCCGCACAGTTCGTTAAGGCGACGGGCATCATCGTGTCGACGGGTTACATGTGGGCGTTCGTCCCGGAGGTAATCACGTATTCCGAGCGTACGACGGGGAGGCGCGTCGCGGGAATCGTGAACGGCGTGATCGGCGTGTTCTTCAAGGCTGGGATGGCGTTGGGGAAGACCGCGGCGGGGCTCGTGCTCGCCGGAACCGGCTATCAGGCCGACCGGGGAGGGACGCACTCCTGCGCGTCCGCCTACGTCCTTCCGGCGGAACCGCGCGCATGGCTGTGGACGATGGTTGCCGTTGCCGTGGTTGCCGTCGCGCTGCTCGTCTTTTCCTTCATGCAGACCAAGGAGCGCGTGGTGATGGAGGCGTCGGGCGCCGCGCAGGTGAAGGCGGGCGACCTCTGGCGGGAGTTCCGGCGGAACGCGCCCTTGCGGCTTCTCGCTCTCTTTTTTGTCGCGGCGTTCGCAATGATGTCGGTGGGCAATGCGGCAGGCGCGTATTTCATGAACGGGCTCGAAATGCAGGCACCGCTTGCACAGGAGGGCATCCGCTGGCTTGTCTGCGTAGTACCCGCGCTGTTCCTGGTCGTCGCGGCGATCGCCCTCGCCCGCTATCCGCTGGACGACGCGGCGGTGGACCGCCTCAACCGCGAGATTGCGGCCCGAAGCGCTTCCTGAACCTTCACCTTCTCATTTGATTTTGCCCATTTTGCCAAAAAGGGGCAGAAGTTTTTCCCGCCGCTGCGCTTCCGCTGTGCTATACTAACACACGCTTACCGACCTAAAAAGGACTCATAAAATGAAAAACAACCTTTCCGCCAAAGCGGGCAGAATCTGGAAAAAGTTCAGCGGTGCCGTGAAGGCGCTTGTCGTAACAGCCGTCGTCCTACTCGCGTGTACGGCGTGGGCAAAGACGTATCAGCAGTCAGCTATGACTAATGGCAGAAAATGGTGGTACTATCTCGACAGTTCCGGGAATGCGGTCATTGAGCATGAGAATAGTAGTACAACATACACGGCGGCCATATCGATAACGGCTACTGGCGATCTTGATATTCCGTCTTCGCTTGACGGACATCCCGTGGTGGGGATAGGTGAGAAGGCGTTCTATGCCTGCAATAAAATGACCAGCGTGACGATTCCGAGCGGTGTTAAGGACATTGGGTTCGCCGCTTTTTACAACTGCACGACGCTGGAGACGGTCAACCTGCCGAATAGTTTGGAGGAAATCCTCAATTATGCCTTTGGCTATTGCGTGGCGCTGGAAAGCATAACCATACCCTTTAATGTGACAGTCATCGCGTTCCGTGCGTTCACGCATTGCAGCGCGCTGGAAAGTGTCACCATTCCCGCGGCGGTGACAATCTTGGGCAACAATGCGTTCGAGGATTGTGAATCGTTGGACGAGGTCACGCTGCCGGCGAGTCTTGTCGCGGCAGATGTCAAGGACAGATGCTTCTCCGGCTGTTCCGAGGATCTGGAGATTTCGTCCACCGCAGTGTCCGGCGGCCTTACGTGGCACTTCAAGGTTGTCGACGGCGGGGCTGAGATATGCTACAACGACGAGGACGACGAGGCTACGATTCCCGACACGACTAAAGGCGCAATCGCGATTCCCGACACGCTCGGCGGCCTTCCCGTGGTCAGCATCGGCGAAGAGGCGTTCTATGAGTGCGACAAGTTGACGAGCGTTACGATCCCCGCGACGGTGACGAGCATCGGAGAGTGGGCGTTCTCCGATTGCAGTTCCATGACACTGACGGTTCCAGATACAGTGACGAGTATTGGCGACGCGGCATTCCAGGGCTGCGACGCGATGGCCGACGCGAACGGGTTCGTGATCGTCCGCGGCGTTCTCCACCACTACACCGACAAGGACGATCAGGCGACAATCCCGGCCGGGGTGACGCGCATTGGCCCTTCGGCGTTCGCGGAGTGCAAGATTGACAGCGTGGAGATTCCGTCCAGCGTCAAGAGCATCGGAGGCTTTGCGTTCAGGGAGTGCGAATATCTGGAGTCCGTTGAGATTCCCGCGAGCGTTACGAGCATCGGGATGGGTGCGTTCTGGGGATGCGAATCGCTGGCAGATGCGGAAGGATTCGTCATCGTCCGCAACGTTCTCTATTACTACGACGGCGACGCCGCGACCGTCACGATACCAGGGGGCGTGACAGCCGTGGACATCTATGCGTTCCGGGATGACGACGATGTGAAGAAGGTGACGATTCCCGCAAGCGTGATGCGCATCGAGTCGTCTGCGTTCGTGCAGTGTGACCGCTTGACGGAGGTGACGATTCCGAAGAGCGTGACGGACATCGGGTGGTATGCGTTCTCGGGCCTCGGATACACAGGAAAAGTGTTTCTGAAGACCGTCCATGTCGAGGCGGGTGACACCGACCGCGTAAGGAGCCTGCTCGTAAAATCGGGCCATGACGTCGCGGGCATAACGTTCGTGGAGGACGTGGCGGAGTCGTGCGAGGTGACGTTCAACGCGAACGGCGGCAGCGTGTCGCCGGCGACACGTCGCGTCACGAAGGGGGCGGCGCTCGGCATCCTGCCCGAGCCCGTGCGCGACGGCTTCATTTTCGATGGCTGGTTCACTGCGGTTGAGGGTGGCGCGGAGGTTTCGTCGGGTTCCATCGTGACAGGTACCACGACGTACTACGCGCATTGGACGGAAATCGTGGAGGCGGTCTGGTTCACGAGCCGTGCCGATGCCATCGCGGAGGCTCGGAAGACGGGTAAGAAGATATTCCTCATCTGCGGACGCGACACGTGCTACAACACGATGACGACCAAGAACGTTTCCTGCGAGGAACCGGCCGTGAAGGCCGCGCTTACCGCAAAATGCGTTCTGTGGTACAGCAACTGCGACACGCAGGAGGATGAAAACTGGTACTACTGGCCGATGGGGGTCAGTGTTACGCTTCCGCTCGTTTGCATCATCGATCCAAACTATCCGGACCACTACATCAAGAGGACGACAGGCGGCGACCATGGCGGGCCTCTGAGTGGGGCGGACATACTTGCCTTCATAGCCGACATTCCTGCTCCAGGGACGCCAGGTACTGTGACGCCAGGTCCTGCGTCTGGCTGCTATACATTTTTGGACGCTGGTGCCATAACGGCGCCATACGTCGCTGGGAAGACTCTGTACGGTGCGTTGTACGACGGCTGTAGCGTGGTTGGCGT
The DNA here is from genome assembly GCA_946413265.1 of uncultured Lentisphaerota bacterium. Taxonomy (GTDB): domain Bacteria; phylum Verrucomicrobiota; class Kiritimatiellia; order RFP12; family UBA1067; genus RUG572. Next base: position 43,036 of record CAMKJU010000010.1, on the reverse strand, counting down.
CGTGGAGCTCAAGCTTGGCAAGATAAACGCCAGGAAGGGCACGAGCAGAGTGTCCGGCGCGGTGACGCTTCTGGACGGTAAGAGGTATACCATAAAGGGCTTTGTGGCGGCCGTGAGCGCCGCCGCGCCTCTGGCCGTTTCACTCGAGGTCAAGAAGGTGGGCACATTGTCCGTTACCATCGGCGGCGAGCAGTTCGCGGGTACGCTCGGCAGCTGGCATGCGCAGACCGCAAATGTGGGCGGCAACTGGAATTCCGCGCCGACGGTGTCTGTGGACGCGAGCGACCTTTCAATGATTCCCGGGACGGTGCTTGACGCCCTGCTGCCGAATGCCGAGAAGGGCGTTTCGTCCGGCACAAGGTGGACGTTCGCGAAGGCGACGAGCGTGAAGTGGGCGAAACCCAAAGCCGGCGAGACGCCGGTCGTGCTGGACGCCGCGTCCGGCAAGGGACTCCTCGTCGATACGACCAAGGACAGGACCAACCTCTCGGCAATGAAGCTCTCCTATACGGCGAAGAAAGGAACCTTTAAGGGCTCGTTCAAGGTCTACGCGCTAGAGGGATCTGGTGCGTCCACGAAGCTCAAGAAGTACACCTTGAAGGTCGGAGGCGTGGTCGTGAACGGCGTCGGCTACGGTTCCGCGACGTGCAAGCGTCCGGCCATTACCTGGTCCGTGACGGTTGAATAGAGGCAATTCATAACCCCCAGATTCAATTTGCCTCCCCTCGAATTTTACATTTCCCGCTTGCGTCTGCGGGGGGATTTTTGCTACACTTATTGTCGTTGACGCCTTGATTGTGTTTTTGCAGTTATGCGGCTTATTTCAGGCTGGGTGGCTTGATCCGTAACTGCCACGAAAGAGGGGCTTATGAATTACCTCGATTAAGGAGATGGGGATGACAAGGAAAATCTTCGGCAACATCATCCTTGTGACGGCCGTTGGCCTCACGTCGGGTGCATTTGCGGCGACGATCGATCTCTCGACCGTGACCGCCGACACGATACTAAACAACCATGACGTCATCACCGGCACGCTCGGCAAAAACGTCAAGCTGTCCATAGCCAACAACGCGCTCGTTACGCTGCGCAACGCCACCATCAACGGCGCGAGTAGCGACAGCTACAAATGGGCGGGCCTCACGTGCGAAGGCAATGCGCAAATACGCATTGACGGCACGAACTACGTCAAAGGCTTTCAGCAGAACTATCCGAGCATCTTCGTACCCGAAGGCAAGACGCTCACGATCCGCCAGGCCGTCAACATCCCCGGCTATGCGGCGCTCGGCGGCGGCACGCTCACGGCGCCTGGCCACAACAATGCGGCAGGCATTGGCGCGGGCTTCGATCTTCCGTGCGGTAATATTGTCATCGAGAGCGGGATCATCTTTGCCACTGGAAAGCAGGCCGCCGGCATAGGCGGCGCCGGCGGCGTGTCCTACGGCGCGTCCTGTGGTGACATTACCATCAAGGGCGGTGTCGTCTGTGCGATGGGCGGATTTGACGGGGCTGGCATCGGCGGCGGAGGCTCGGCTGGATGCGGCAACATCACAATCGAGGATGGCGTCACGCTCGTCGTCGCTCAAGCCGGCAGCAAGAACGATCCAGCTCCAATCGGCGCGGGCGGTGGTGGCACCTGCGGCGACGTCACCGTCACCCTGGCCGATGGCGCAACGGATAAAACGGAAGTGAAAAACGTGTGGTATCTAGTGCGGACGATTGAGCGGCCCAGCATCGTGCAGCAGTACGCGAACGGCGTCGCATGGAAATTCCGCATCGTCGATGGCAAGGCCGAGATTTGCGATGAGTATTATACTTCCGATGGCGAGGCCCATTATCGTCCGGCCATAGTCTCAGACACGATCGGCGCGCTGGTGATCCCCGACACACTTGGCGGCTGTCCCGTGACGAGGATCGGAAACGAAGCGTTCAGGGACTGCAATAAGATAACAAGTGTGACGATTCCCGCTTCGGTGACAAGCATCGGCGAGCGCGCGTTCCAACGTTGCGAGTTGTTGACAAAAGTCACGATGCCGCCGTCCGGCGTGACGGACATCGGGGAAAGGGCGTTTGAAAGTTGCGGGAGCTTGACTAGCGTGACGATTCCGGCGACTGTGACGAGCATCGGGTACATGGCGTTCGATGGTTGCGACGACTTGACAAGCGTGACGATTCCGGGCGGCGTGAAGCGCATCGCGGACTCGGCGTTCGCTGGTTGCGACAACTTGACGAACGTGACGATTGAGGATGGCGTGGAGACCATTGGTGAAAGCGCGTTCGGATATTGCGGTAGTTTGAAGAGCGTGACGATTCCGCCGAGCGTGAAGACCATTGAGGCACGGGCGTTCGAGAACTGCACTTCCCTCGCGACCGCGAACATTTCTGGCGGTACGACCGTCGAGGATGAGGCTTTCTTCAATTGCATGGCATTGTCCGACGCGAACAGGTTCGTCATCATCAACGGCGTCCTGCAACAGTACGTCGGCGGCGAAGCGGACGTGACGGTTCCTGCGGGCGTCACGCGCATCGGGGCGATGGCGTTTGCCGCGCACACCTCCAATCCCTATTTAGGTAGGTTTCCTCCGCTTGTAAGCGTGACGCTCCCCGACAGCGTGACGAGCATCGGGACTGGGGCGTTTGCGTATTGCATGGATCTGGAAAAGGTGACGTTCCCCGCGAACATGCCGAGCGTGGAGGACGGCGCGTTCAGCCTGTGCGTCAAGCTGGCGGACGAGGACGGATTCGTCGTCATCGGCGGGGCTTTGCAACTGTACATAGGAACCGCCTCCGAAGTGACGATTCCAGATGGCGTGACGAGCATCGGACCTGAATCGTTTATAAACTACACGGGAATTCCTCCGCATTACTTCTGGACATCCCCCGTCAATAGCCTGACGATTCCTTCGGGAGTGACAAAAATCGGCCCTATGGCATTCAATGCTTGCCCGGAGCTGACTACCGTGTGCATCCCGTCGTCTGTGACGGACATCGGGGAGGGGGCGTTTTGGGCAACGGCGATGAGCGTCTCCATGCCTTTGCAGACGGTCCACGTAGAGGCGGGCGACACCGAAAGGGTCAAGGGGCTGCTTTTCGCGGCGGGACATCCCGTGGACGGCATCACGTTTGTCGAGGACTATTTGCTGCCAGCTCCCGATCCAGTTGATCCCGGAACGGTACCATGTTATGCAGTGCTGAACGAAGGTGCCATCACGTCGTCATACGTCGCTGGGAAGGCTCTGTACGGGGCGTTGTACGACGGCTGCGACGTAGTGGGCATCGTTGAACTAAAACTCGGAAAAGTTAACGCTAAGAAGAGTACGAGCAAGGTGTCCGGCGCCGTGACGCTCCTGGACGGTAAGAGGTACACCATAAAGGGCTATGTGGCTGCCGTGAGAGCCGCCGAGCCTCTGGTCGTTTCGCTTGAGGTCAAGAAGGTGGGGACGATGACGGTTACCATCGGCGGTGAACAGTTCGCGGGTTCGCTCGGCAGCTGGCACGTGCAGACTGCAAACGTGGGCGGCAACTGGAATTCCGCGCCGACGGTGTCCGTGGACGCGAGCGACCTTTCAATGATTCCCGGAACGGTGCTCGACGCCCTGCTGCCGAATGCCGAGAAGGGCGTTTCGTCCGGCACAAGGTGGACATTCGCGAAGGCGACGAGCGTGAAGTGGGCGAAGCCCAAGGTCGGCGAGACGCCGGTCGTGCTGGATGCCGCGTCCGGCAAGGGTCTCCTCGTCGATACGACAAAGGACAGGACCAACCTCTCGGGAATGAAGCTCACCTACACGGCGAAGAAGGGAACCTTCAAGGGCTCGTTCAAGGTCTACGCACTAGAGGGATCGGGAGCTTCCACGAAACTCAAGAAGTACAACTTGAAGGTCGGAGGCGTGGTCGTGAACGGCGTCGGCTATGGTGAGGCGACGTGCAAGCGTCCGGCCATCACTTGGTCCCTTAAAGTTCGATGACCGCCCTGCGCTGGTTGTAGGCGAGGACTGAGCAGGGGCGGTCGTAGACGAGGGAACGTCCGTCGCAGTCGGTGACGAGCCCGCCGGCCTCGGTGACGATCAGCGCGCCCGCCGCGAAGTCCCACGGAGAGAGGAACAGCTCGAAGAACAGTTCCGCGCGCCCGGCGGCGACCATGCATAGGTCGAGCGCCGCCGAGCCGCTGCGGCGGATGTCCAGTGCCTTCTTAAAATAGTGGTAGGCTAGCTGGAACGTCTTCTCGTTGAGCTCCTCGTGATAGGGGGCGGTCCCGAACACCACGATGCCGTTCTCGAGCGGTTCGCTTGAAACATGCAGGGGCTTCCCATTGCAGAATGCGCCTTGTCCGCGCTGTGCCCAGAACATCTCGTCCGCGTAGGGATTGTATATGACGCCGAGTTCGGCGGCGTTGTCGACGACGAGGGCAACGGAGATGCAGCTGAAGTTGTATCCCTTGACGAAGTTCGTCGTGCCGTCTATGGGGTCCACGATGAAGAACTTGCCTACTGGGGAGAAGGTCTGCGTCGTGCCCTCCTCTCCTACGAAATGCGCGTCGGGCATGATTTCCAGGAGGCCAGTGCGTAGGCGTTCCTGTACCAGCTTGTCGTATTGCGTGACGAGGTCCGCGCGGCCGCTCTTGGCGTCGACATGCAGGCTGTCCCGGTCTATGTCCTTGATGAACAGGCCGCAGGCGCGGACGAGTTCGCAGATTGATTCGAGTTCTGTTTGCATGGTCACAGTATAGCATAATTTCGTCTGATGCGGTTCGAATTCGGTTCCTTGCCCGTATTGACCTCCCCCGCCGTTTTTGATATACTTATCCGTCAAACCGCCGAGGGTAGCGCCGCGGACGGGCCGCAGTGGCTCGGTTTCGTGGAGGCGCGAGAGCAGGCGGAGTCGCTTAAGGAACGACAATGGACAAGATCAAGATCAAGGCGGAGGAGCGCGTGGAACAAGGGTCCGCAGCTGTCCGCCGCCTTCGCCGGGCGGGCAAGATCCCCGCTGCGGTGATGCGAATGAACAAGGGCGGTACGCTGCTGGTGAAGCTCGACGAACACGAGCTCCTGCTTGGGCTTCGCGGCCATGCGAGCAAGCAGCTTCTCGTCACCCTGGACATGGGCGGCAAGGAAATGCCGGCGCTCATGCGCGAAATGCAGAACGACGTGGTGAAGGGCACGCCCATCCACGTGGACTTCAGCGAGGTGTCGCTGACGCAGAAGGTGCGCGTGGTCGTGCCGATCTCCCTTACGGGAGAGGCCGTGGGCGTTAAGCTCGGCGGCGGCGTGCTGGAGCAGGTGCTGCGCTCGGTCGAGGTGGAATGCCTGCCTGAGGACATTGCGGAGAAATTCACCGTTGACGTCTCGAGCCTCGGGCTTGACCAGACGCTGTTCGTGAAGGATCTCCAGCTTGGTGACAAGTTCTCCCTGGTGACGCGCGGCGAGTACGCCGTGGCGGTGGTGAAGGCGCCGGAGGGCGCGGATGCGGCGGCGCCTGGCGCGCCTGCGGCGGAGGCGAACCCTGAAGTCATCAAGAAGGGCAAGGAAGAAGCCGCTGGTGGCAAGAAGGAAGAGAAGAAGTAATCTGGGAAGGAACCGACATTATGAAGAAGTACGATGGTCTCTACATCTTCGCAGGCCAGGCGAAGGACGACGTGCTCGAGGGCCAGATCGCGAAGGCGGTCGCCGAGGTGACGCGTCTGGGCGGCAACATCCTCTCGCAGGAGGTTTTGGGCAAACGCGCGTTTGCACGTCCGATGCGCAAGCGCGAGAGCGGCGTGTACGTGCAGGTGCGCTTCGAACTCGATCCCGCGAACGTGCGCGAGCTCGTGAACCGCTATCGTCTCGTGGAAGAGGTCTTCCGCGTGCAGATCCTCGCCGTCGACGACCGCCGCGAGGCGTTGCTCGCCAAGCAGCGCGAGGTCGCTGCGCAGCGTGAGGCGGAGAGAGCCCAAAAGGAAGCCGAGGCGGCGGAGACCGCTGCGGCCGAGTAACTAAGACGAGGTGGAACGATGCCGTCTTTCAACAAAGTGATCGTGATGGGGAACCTGACGCGTGACCCCGAAGTCCGCCAGGTGGGCGCCAACGCCGTCAAGGTGTGTCGCTTCGCCTTGGCGCTCAACGAGCGTCGCAGGGACCGCAACGGGAACATGGTGGACATCCCCACGTTCGTCGAAGTCGACGCGTGGGAGAAGCTTGCCGAGCTGTGCGGCCAGTATCTCCGCAAGGGCCGTTCGGTCCTCGTGGAGGGGCGTCTCCAGATGGATTCCTGGGAAAGGGACGGGCAGAAGCACCAGAAGCTGAAGATCCGCGCGATGACCGTGAAGTTCATGCCCCTGCCGGCTCCGAACCAGAGCCGGCTCACGGGCGAGCCGATCGTGCCGAACGTCCAGCAGCCTCCGGTCGTACCGCAGGCGGGCGACATGGATGGCTATGACGACGACGGATCGATGCCCTACTAATTCCACCTCGGCAAACAATCAATTGAAGGAACAGAAACAATGGCCTACCAGAAAAAACACGAGCGCGGCGACCGCGAAGACCGCGGGGAGTTCACTTCCCGCCGCCGTCCCGCCATTCCTGCGAACGACAAGATCGACCTCAACGACATCGAGGTCCTCAAGCGTTACGTGACCGAATACGGCAAGATCATCCCCGCCCGCGTGACGGGTGTCACCGCGATGCAGCAGCGCCAGATCAAGAAGGGCGTGCGCCGCGCGCGCAACATGGGCCTGATGGCCTAAGAAAGGAGCGCCTACCATGGTTGAAGTGATGCTGATGTCCGATGTCAAGAAACTCGGCAAGGCTGGCGCGATTGTCAAGGTCGCTCCGGGTTACGCACGCAACATGCTAATCCCCCAGGGTCTCGCGGCGCCTGTGACCGAAGCCGCAAAGCGCAAGCTCGCCAAACTCGAGGAGGCGCGCGCGAAGGCGCGTGCCGAGGCGAAGAAGGCGGCGCAGGCGGTGGCGGACAAGCTTGCCGGCTTGACCGTAACGGTCAACGCCCGCACGGTGGACGGCACGAAGCTCTATGGCAGCGTGAGCGCCACAGACCTCCTCGCGGCGATCGAAGCAGACCGCGGCGTTAAGCTCGAGCGCTCGCAGCTGGACCTCCCTGACCATCTCAGGGAAGTGGGTGAGTACAAGGCAACGCTGGACCTCGGCGAGGGCGTGAAGGCTCCGTTCTCGGTGAAGATCGTAGAGGAAGCTGCGCAGGCGTGACCTTGCGGCATGGAAAATCGGGCGGCGGATTTTTTTTCGCCGTTCCGATTTTTCCAGTTGATTTCCGAAAAAAAAAAGCGTATGATAAAGGCGTTCACGGAGAACTGGGTCTTCTCCGGGTCATAGCAGAATGAAGACGAAATTGAAAAGATTGCCGTATATCCTTGCCTGCGGGCTTATGTCCGTCGGGTTGGGTGGGTGTATTATTGTTGATACCATTGACGGCTTGCTGAATCCCAAGGACGGTAATGTAGACCCAAATGTTTTGGCGACGTATGTTGACGGCCCGAAGGTGCGTCCTGGGGTAGCTTTGAGTATTTCCGTCACGGCCGTTGGAGCGGAGAATTCATCGCACAAGCAGTATTTCGTGGATGCGGATGGCAACATCTCGATGGCACTTATCGGTCAGGTCAAGTGCGACAACATGACCTTGGTCGGGTTGCAGAGGAAGCTCGAATCTGCTTATAAGAAGTACTATCTCAAGCCAAGCGTCACGGTTAACTTCGTGCCGGGGCAGGGGGTCTCGCCGTACGGGACGGTCACGGTTTTGGGTGAGGTGGGCCGACCGGGGCCGGTGGATGTGCCGCCGACGATGGACTTGCGCCTCACTAAGGCGCTGCAGATGGCCGGTGGCGTGAATGCGATTGCAAACAAGCGACGCGTGCAGGTGACGCGTTGCGACAAGGATGGCAAGCAGACGAAGACAAGGGTCGACTTGATTGAAATCGGCGAAGATGGCCGGCCCGACAAGGACATGCTCCTCAAGGCGGGGGATGTTGTCTGGGTGCCTATGTCTTACTGGTGATAACTTAACGATCCAATCAAAGGAGAAGCAAAATGAAGTTGAAAAAGATGATGGAGACGTGCGTGCTCGCGGTGTGCGTGCTGCCGTTTGTAGCGACGGCTGAGCTCAGCAAGGCCGAATGGCAGGCCAAGGTCGGCGACTGCGCCAACAACCCGGCAGCGATGAAATCTGTCATCGCGCAGGTGCCGGCTGCCGATCAAGCCGACTTCGTTGCGAAGGTCAACGCGGCCATTGCAAAGAAGCCGGGTTCGTCTGAGGCAAAGGCGGCGGACTTCTATGCGGCCAACAAGGCGGCGGTGTCTGGCGCAACGGACAAGTCGGCCGTGTTGGCTGAGGTATACGCCACGGTGCCGGTGGAATATCTCACGGACATCAACGAGCGCTTTGCCACTGAGCTGTTCAGCCGCAAGGCTAATCCCGAGAAGCCCGTCAACGACAAGCAGTTCGTGGAGCTCTCTACCAACGCGCTGGCCGTCGTGAACAAGCGGTGCGAATCGGCTGAGAATGCCGGCGTGCGCCAGACTTTTGCGGCTCTAATGTTCGTGCGCGCTTCTGAGGGGTCGCCAGAGGGCCTTGTGAACACGTATGTGTCGCAGATGACCGATCCGCAGGCGAAGGAGTCCGCCGCTGGTTGGATTTCCGAGGCGACTGGCGCTGGTGGTACGGAGGCTTCTTACGATAACATGCTCGCTGCGGCGAATGCCGGGGATGAGCCTGACCACGCCATTGTCCTGCAAATGTCCTCCGATCCGAGTGCGCTTATGGAGTCATTGCTTGCCGATCTCCAGGCTCCTGGTGCCGGATCAGCTTCTGGTTCTGCCGCGGGAATGGGTGGCGGTGCCTTTACAACCATGGGCGTCTCTGGTTCGCCCGTTTCGGTCGATGGATTCCCTGATACTCGCCTTGACCGCGTTCCTCGTGGTGCGATTGGCAGCAGTAGCGCCGTTGGTGGAAACAGCGAAGGCACCAATGAGGGGAAGGAAAATCCCTATTATTCTCGCCGCCGTGGTTCCGGGGCTGAGCCTTTTGTCCCAGAACCCATTGACTATGTGAAATGAGTGTGGCCTACACTTAAACAAGCAAAGGAAAATCCACATGAAAAAGCATTTGACAAGTTTGACGGTTGCAACATTCTCAGTAATTCCCTCGCTGTTTGCAGCGGGAGGAAGCGAGGCTGACAAGCCGCATGGTTTTCGTTTCTTCAACCAGCACCTCACGATAAAGCCGTATGTTGCGTTGTCGTATTCATACGACTCTAACGTGGACACTACTCGCCATTCGGAAAGTGACAGCATCTTCTGCATTCAGCCAGGTGCTGACTTCGACTGGAAGGGTGACAATTGGGCTCTCGTGGGTTCGCTTTGGTATCGCCGCAACGCCTACTGCGAGTATAGCAATGAGATGGGCGACAACAGTTTCGGCGAGTCGTTGGCCTACAAGTGGTCTACGGGCAAACAGAACGAGCGTGGATGGTCGTTGGTTCTCGCAGAAAAGTACCGCTACACCGACCAGAATGATGCACTTGGTTCCGGCGACGGGCGTGGTGTCTGGCGCGACCGCGAGGCGTTTGACATCTCAGGTGCGCTCCAGCGCCGCTTCTCCGGACCTTTGCACGCCGAGGTGATGGGGCAGTACAACTGGCTTGACTACAAGAACGATACCGGTAAGTACGCTCCTCTCTACGGCTGGTCGTCATGGTCTGTAGGTGCCGAAGCTGGCTTTGCGGCAACAAAGTGGACGGATTTCCTCGTGTCAGGGGGGTATTCGCACTATACGCAGCCCGGCGGTCACGGCTATCGCAATTACGACAATGAAAGCAAGTCATGGACCATCCATGGCGGTATTGGTACGCATGCGACGGAGAGAATTACCTATCGTGCACTCATGGGTGCGTCTTGGCTTGAATACGGCGGTCGCGACGCAGGTTGCACTTGGACATACTCGCTGAGCGCCAACTGGAAGATTACGCGGCAGTTGCAGGCCTCATTACTTGGAAGAAGCTACTACCAGCCTTCTGAGCGCACGCGCGGTCAGGCCATCAAGGTGTATTCGTTGTCGAGCGGCCTTTCCTACCTTACGATGGGTGACAAGATGACGCTTACGGCGAATCTGGCGTGGCGTTATGAGGATACGTGCTACAATGACCGTTACCTCGCGTACGGCAATGACTTCGACGAAACCATTCTCTCCTTCCGCCTCGGCGCGAGCTACATCATCAATCGCTGGATGTCGGTATTCGCTCAAATCACCTGGGAAGAGGAGTGGTGTGACAAGCGTGACTATGATTATGACCGCTTCCGTGGCACAATTGGCCTGCGTTTCCATTATTGATTGATTTGGGCTGATGTTTCCAAGACTCATCACCAGGTACGGGCTGGCGACGCATCTAGCGTTGCTGGCCTCTTTGCCTTTCGCGCTGTTCCCGTTCTTGTCCGTGAGCAGACTGGCCGAGTTGACCTTCTGGCTTTCAGGACTGGCGTTCCTGTGGTTGCTCGTCGAACCGTCAATGCGTCCTGGCGAGCATCTTTCCATTGCCCGCCGACGTGTTATTGGTTCACTGATACGTGATGTTGCATTCTGGTTCTTCATCTGCGCACTGGTGGTGTCGTTCATACGTTACCTGAACTCCGATGTGGCGCTGGACTACGTTAACGAAGAGTGGGTCATACGCGATCCATCTTCTCCGGGGCTTCCGGCATCTTTTGGCTCTGCAGGCTTGTTGCCGCTGGCAGTGCTGACTGGGGTTGCCGTAGTCGTGCTTGGCATCCGCCACGGCATAGGGCAGACAGGGCGTATATCCTTTGGCTTGACGGCCTCCTTCTTTATGGGACTCGGTGGGCTGGCTATGGTGAGTTGTGCCTGCTTGAAAGTCCCTGCGTTCATGGGGGCAGCGAAGGTGGACTTTTTGAGCGGCCCGTTCTGGGGGGCTTTTTGCGGCCCCGGCTTCGGAGCTTGGCTGATCTGCGCGCTTGCGTTCGGAACGCAGGCGGAAGCCCGCAAATGGGGGGCCTCGCGCGTGCCGTTTTGCATTGCTCTGGCGGGAAACGCAAGTGGATTGCTTTTTTTCACGCCTCCGCCGGTGTCCACGGTGTTTTTGCTGGCTGCAGCGCTTGTTGCGATCTTCTGCCTGGCGTACGTGGGGCGGGTAGGTTCCATGGGTGCCAGCGCGCGTAGCTTTGTCTTGATGTTGCTTGGATTTGCCACGCCGTTTTTCTTCCTTTCCGCGCTTCTCCCGCCCGAAGTGGAGCTTGACGGCTGCGTGCGCACTAATGGCGACGTAACGGAGCTGGTAAAGGAGCCGGTGCAGAACATATATTCCGTGAAGGCTGGGGGTTTTCTCGCAATTGACAAAGATCAGTCCGAGGCCTACAAAACCCTGTCCCCCGCATTGTCGGCCATCGCGAAATCGGTGTGGAAGAAGCATCCATGGTACGGTGCCGGCACTGGCGCGTTCCGGCTGCATCTGCCGTTCATGGCGAGCAAGTCGGAACTACAGTCGTTCCAGCGACAGAAGGCCGACTGGCGTGCGTTGCTGATTTCACAGCAGATGAAAGACTCGGCGAAGCGTGGTCGCGACAAGACGGCCAAATCTGACTGGAAGCAACTTCGCCCGTGTAACCGGAATCCTGTCTGTGCGTTCAACAGCTACTGGACCTACCTAGCCGAACATGGTCTGCTCGGCCTGTCGCTGGTCGCGTTGGGACTTGGCATCCTCCTGTTCACGTATGTCAGCCGACTGGTGCAGGCGATCGTTTTCCTGCGCGGGCAGGATGACGCGGACGTTGTGGTTTTCGCGTGTCCGCCTATTGTCTGGATTGTGCCAATCGCGTTCGCGCTGCCTTTCGCACTTGCTTTCTACGAGCCGATCCTTGAAATCGCCCCAATGATGTTTGTCTTTGCTGTACCGCTCGCAATCGGTGCAGCATCTTTCCCGAAAAGGCCGACATCGGCGCGTGCCACGCAAACAATTGAAAAAGAAAGTCCTTAAGCCATGGCATCATCTTCGTCATCGTCATCCACATACGGACAGAAGCCTCTATACTACGGCACGTCCAAAAAATCGCCCATCTACTACGGGTCGGCTCAGACGCCGATGTACTACGGTGGCAGCGGACACGCGCCCTACTATTACGGCGGCGCATACGGCGGACAGGCCCCAGGGCAGGATGCCGAATCGATTGTTGGAACGATTACCCTTGGCCGTGTGCTGCGCGTTATCGCCCAGCGCTGGATATCCGTGCTCGTGTTCCTGCTGATAGGCCTTGTTGCCTCGTTCGCCGTGTATCGTATCTCGCCGACCATCTACGAGGCGAAGAGCGAGTTCACGATGGATACGCGGCGTTCCAAGGGCGTCACCGGTGTAGGCGTTGCTGGCAACGACATGGACTACTACGGCGCGAACTACGCGGAAATCTTCAACACTCGTCAGTCCGACTGGCGTTCTCAGGCGATTTTCACGAAAATCCTGCAGCAGTACCGCGCGAACTATCCTAACTCCGTAGTCACGGACAAGGATCTAGTCGAGATGCTGGGCGGTTCTGAACTGGAGTTAGTGCGCCATTCACGCTTGATAACGATTGCCATCCGTTCCAAGTCACCGCAGCTTGCGGCGGCGCTTGCAAATGCGTACGCTGAGGCAATTGAGTCGTTTACCGACGAGGAGAACAGAAAGCGGTGCGACAAGGCCGTTGCCCAGATTCACCAGCAGGTGGAGAAGCAGAAAAGAGTGGACGATGACCTTGCTGCCCGCCTGCTCAAATTCCGCACGGAGAACAAGATCGACAGCTTGATGGCGGAGCGGAATATCCTCAACCAGAGCCTTTCGACGACGACCGCCAACGTACTTGACTACGAAAAGCGCGTTTCAGCGGTGAGCGAATGGGTGAAGATGCTCCAGGCTGCACAGAAAAACCCCGAGAACTTCGGAGAACTGCCAACTGCGGTGCCCCGGTCCTCGGACATCGGATCAGCCTACACGAAGTTGCAAAGCGTTAAGATGGAGCTTGCCACGCTCAAGACGCGGTATACGCCGGAGCATCCTGCCGTGGTGGCGAAGAAGGGCGAGCTCAACGCAATTTCAAAGGAATTCGCAGAGACGGTCAAACGTGCGCTTGCAACCGCAATAGGCGACTTGACGGCCGCAAAGAGCCAACTTGAAACATTCAAGAAGAAGAGCGATGAACTTAACAAGAATATCGCGAAAATTGGGCAGTTGATTGTTCAGGCCGACGCCGGATTGAAGCAACTGGAACAGGAGAAGAAGGTCTCCAGCGAAATATATCAGGACCTCCTACAGAAGGAGAACGAGCACCGCATTGCCGCCGAGCAGAATAACGAAATCGTTCGCGTTGGGCGTCCCGCCAATGTCCCTTCGAAGCCCGTGCAACCGAACCCGCTGATCATTTTCTCGGCAGGTGCAGTGCTGTCGCTCGGCCTTGGCCTGCTGTTCGTGCTCGTGCTCGACCATCTTGAGGACACGATCGTGTCGCTCTCCGACATCGAGGGCCGTCTTGCCCTCAAGGTATTGGCCGTTTTGCCACATGTCCGCCGCAAGAAGCGCGAGCAGGTGGCTAAGTTCATCTCCGAAAACAAGTACTCACAGTTCGCCGAGGCGATGGCCGGCCTCCGTAACCTGCTGGACTCGCCGCGCTACCAGCCGATCTCGCAGGCCGTGCTGATCATGTCCACGCAGCCGGGCGAGGGCAAGACCATTACTTCCTGTTCACTCGCAATCTCCAGCGCGCAGGCCGGAAAGAAGACGTTGCTCGTGGACTTCGACCTGCGCCGTCCGCGCCTTGCCCGTGTATGGGGGCTCCAGATCGACAACGAGCACTCCTTCTCGCACTACCTTTCAAAGAAGGATTTGCGCGATTTCGCCTCGCTTGTGATGTCAAGTGGTGTAGAGAACCTCGACGTGATTGGCTCCTTGCCGCCCGACAACGTCAACCCTGCTTCCATCATGGGTTCGCAGGTTGTCCCCGATTTCTTTAAGTGGGCGCGAGAAAACTACGACCGCATCGTAATTGACTCGCCGCCGTTCGGCATTGTCGGCGACGTGGTGACGCTTGCCGCGATGGTGGACTCCGTCATGATCATGTGCTGCCCCGATCGCACGCACTTCAAGCCCATCCAGCACGCCTCCCGCTCGCTCAGCGAATCCGGAGCCACGGTGATCGGCATTATCGTGAACGATGTCGAGATGGGCGGTATTGGTAGCGCTTTTGCGCCGGTTGGCCATTCCTACGGCTATGGTTATGGCGGCTATGGTGGCTATCGGTCATACGGCAGGGGTTATCGCCCATACGCTCCGTACGGGCCGATTGAGACGACCAAGAAGGCGGCGGACGACGCATCGGCTGCGGACGGCAAGGACGACAAGCCTTCCGAGGCCGCCCCTGCCGCAGACGAAAAGCACTGGCCGAGACATGGTGCCGCCAGCTCTGATCTGACTGACGCTGAATAGCGGAAAGGACTGGAGATGACGCTTTCCCTACCCCAGGCAGCCAGACCTCTGCAGGGTTGCGTCACGCTCCCGGGCGACAAGTCGCTTGCGCACCGCGTGGCGCTCTTCGCCGCTTTGGCCGATGGCGATTCAACGATTCGGAACTATCCCGACAGCGGCGTGACGCGCGCAATGCGCAGTGCGTTGGAGACGCTGGGCGTGCCGAGCCGCCTTGAAAGCAGCGTTCTGACCCTGACGGGAAACGGAATGCGTCCTTTCCCATGCTCAGGAGTGGTCGCCCATTGCGGAAATTCTGGCACTACGATCCGCCTGCTCGCCGGCGCGTTGGCGGCTACGCGCTCGTCTGCCGTTCTGGACGGTAGCGCTGGATTGCGCAAACGTCCGATGGACCGCATCGCCGACCCGTTGCGTCTCATGGGCGCCGCTGTCGCGACGGTGGAGGGCCATGCGCCGATCACGATCTCCCCCGCGCCTCTGCACGGCATCGAGTACACGTTGCCAGTCGCCTCGGCACAGGTGAAGAGCTGCCTCGAACTCGCCGCGCTTGGCGCGGACGCGCCCGTGACGCTGCACGAACCAGGCCCGTCGCGCGACCATACCGCCCGTATGCTTCGTGCGATGGGCGCAACCGTGGTCTCCAATGGCTTGACCGAAACCGTCCACCCTGTTACCTCGCTCAAGCCTCTCGACGGCACGCTTCCCGGCGACATCTCGTCTGCCGCGTTTCTGTTGGCCGCAGCCGCCATCGTACCCGGTTCCCGTGTGACCGTGGCGGATGTGGGACTCAACCCGACCCGCACGGGCGTGCTGGACATCCTCTCCGCTATGGGCGCGCGTATATCCACCGAGAACGCGCACATGGAGTTCGGCGAACCTGTCGGCGACGTGACGCTTGAGACTGCGCCCCTACACGGCGTTGAAATAGCCGGCGACCTCGTGGTACGGTCGATTGATGAATTCCCCGCGCTCGCGGCTGTCGCCGCGTTCGCGGAGGGCGAAACGGTCGTGCGCGAGGCAAAGGAACTGCGCTACAAGGAAACGGACCGCATCGCGGCAATTGTCGCTCAGCTCGGTGTACTGGGCGCGGAGGTTTCGGAACTCCCGGACGGTTTCACGGTGCGCGGTGGCACGCTGAAGGGTGGTACTGCGCGCGCGAACGGTGACCATCGCCTCGCCATGTCCATGGCCATCTGCGGTCTGCGCGCGCCCGTGTCGGTTGAAGGTGCGGAAATCCTGAACGAGTCTTTTCCCGATTTTGAGCCTCTCCTTTCGTCGCTTATGTGATATACTTTCCCGCATGAAGAAACTGTTCATCATCGATTTGATGCCGTTCCTCTACCGCGGACACTTCGCTTTCATGCGTAATCCGCGTCTGACGTCTACGGGCATCAACACGTCCGCGCTGTTCGGGTTCGCGAACGGCGTGACGTCCATCCTCAAGGATTTCGCCCCCACGCACGCGGTGCTCGCGATGGATCCCGACGGCCCCACGTTCCGCCACGAGGCATATCCGCCCTACAAGGCTCAACGAGAGAAGATGCCAGAAGACCTCGCGGCCTCCATCCCGTATGCGTTCGAGCTCGCGGAGGCGCTCCGCCTTCCAGTGCTGCGCCAGAAGGGATTCGAGGCGGACGACGTGATGGGCACGCTCGCCGTGCGCGCGGCGGCCGAGGGATTTGACGTGTACCTCGCCACGCCGGACAAGGACGCCGCACAGCTCGTGGCGCCGCACATCCGCCTGTTCCGCCCCGGACGCAGCGGCGGAGATCCGGAAATCTACGACGAGGCGAAGGTGTGTGAACACTGGCAGCTCTCCTCTCCACGGCAGATGATCGACTGGCTCGCGCTCGCCGGCGATGCGTCCGACAATATCCCCGGCGTGCGCGGCGTGGGCGAAAAGACAGCCATCACGCTGCTCGCCCAGTACGGATCGGTGGAGAACCTCATCGACCACGCTGCCGAGCTGAAAGGTAAGCTCGCCGAGAAGATCGCGTCCGGCGCAGAGGACGCCCGCACTTCCAAGTTCCTTACGACCATCCGCACCGATGTGCCGATGGATGTCTCCTTCGACGATTTCCTGCGACAGGAACCCGACGCAGAGAAGCTCCGCGCAGTTTGCACGAAGTTCGAGCTGAACGCCCTTGCGCGTCGTTTCCTCGGCGACGATGCCATCCAGTCCGAGAAACCCGCCTTCAAGACGCTTGTGGACGTTCCGCACGAATACCGTCTCGTGCAGACGCTTGACGAGGCCGCCGCGCTTGCGCACGAGCTGGAGTCCGCGCCGAAGTTCGCCTTCGATACGGAGACCACGTCCACCGATGCGCGCACTGCCCGGCTCGTGGGGATGTCCTTCGCGACGGCGCCCGGCAAGGCGTGGTACGTCGCCGTTCCAGACCATCTCCTGCCCACCGAGACGCCGCCACCCGCGCAGGACCTCTTCGAGGCCGCACGGCCCGCCGGCGAGGGACACGGCGCTGCCCTCACGTTCGTCGCCACGTTCGCCGCCGCGTTCGCCGATCCCGGCAAGACGCTCGTCGCGCAGAACGCGAAGTTCGACATGGCCGTGCTCTCCCGTTACGGCATCCGCTTCGGTTCCACAGTGCGCGACACGATGCTCGAACACTACGTGCTCGACGCCGCCGCATTCCACAACATGGATTTTCTCGCCCGCGAGTACCTCGGCTACGACCCGATTCCGATCACGCGCCTGATCGGTGAGCGCAAGCGCGGCGAACAACAGAAGAACATGGCGGAACTGCCGCCGGCGGACGTGCGCGACTACGCTGCGGAGGACGCCGACGTGACGCTCCGTCTCGATGAGGTGTTGCGTCCGCAAGTCACCTCCGCCGGTGCGCTGCAGGCGCTCGCCGAGAGCGAGGAACCACTCGTGCCGATTCTTGTGGAGATGGAGCGCGAAGGCGTGAAGATCGATACCGCCGCGCTCCATGCCTACGGCCTCGAACTGGACAGGGAGATAGTGTCGCTCACGGAGTCCATCCGCACCGCCGCCGGAAATCCCGACCTCAACGTCGATTCCCCAAAACAGCTCGGCGATCTGCTCTTTGGGCAGCTGAAGGTCGACTCCGCCGCCGCCAAGAAAACGACGAAGGGGCAGTATTCCACGGACGAAAAGACTCTACTGAAGGTCATCGACGCCCATCCCGTCGTGCGCCAGATTCTCGAGTACCGGGCCTGCGCGAAGTTGAAGAGCACCTACGTGGACAAGTTGCCGCAGTGCATCGACCCGCTCGACGGACGCGTCCATACAACGTTCGCACAGGCGCTCACCGAGACGGGGCGTCTCTCCTCCTCCGACCCGAACCTCCAGAACATCCCCGTTCGCACGGAGCGCGGCAAGATGATTCGCGCCGCCATCGTCCCGCGCGACGCGAACCACGTGCTCGTCTCGGCCGACTACTCGCAGATCGAACTGCGCATCATGGCCGCGATGAGCGGCGACGAGACGATGCTTGACGCCTTCGCGCACGGGGCCGACATCCACCGCGAGACGGCCGCGCGTGTCTACGACGTGATGCCGCCGCTCGTGACGGACGACATGCGCCGGAAGTGCAAGATGGTCAACTTCGGCATCATCTACGGCATTTCCGCGTTCGGCCTTTCGCAGCGGCTGCAGATACCGCGTCGCGAGGCGGCCGACTTGATCGAGACGTACTTCCGTCTCTACCCGAAGATCCGCGCGTTCATGGATACCGCGATTGCGAAGGCCCGCGAGACGGGCTACGCCGTAACGGCACTCGGACGCCGCCGCACGCTGCGCGACATCTCGTCGCGTAACGCGACTGTGCGCCAGGCCGCCGAGCGCGACGCAATCAACACGCCCGTTCAGGGCACGGCCGCAGATCTCATTAAGGTCGCCATGGTCAAGGTCGATCGCGCGTTCAAGGCGGCTGGTCTGCGCACGAAGATGATTCTCCAGATACACGATGAACTGCTTTTCGACACGCCTCGTGACGAAGTCGAACGCGTGAAGGAAATCGTGAAGCGCGAGATGGAGGGGGCGTTGGATCTCGGCGTGCCGCTAGATGTCTCAGTTGGCGTCGGGGACAATTGGCTCGAGGCTCACTGACGGCGTCTCCTCGGACGATGCGTGCAGTTTGAGTTTCGTCTTCACATGGGCTGCCTGCGAAACGGGTTCGTTCGCGCTTTGCGGTGCGGCGGCTTGTTTGGTTTCCAGGCCTGGAATCTTGAATCGGTCGGCAATCGCGCCTGACATCAGCTGGCTCTTGAATGCGGGTGCGGCATCAGCACCCGACACTTGCGGTGCAGATAGCTCCTCGTTCGTGCTGGATTGCTCGGTTTCCGGGAGTGCGCCGCGTAACCGGCGGCGGACGACGAGGATGACCGTGAGTACGATGGCCGTGACGAGCGCTTCGGCAAGGGGCATGTATTGCTTATCTACGTAGCGAGGGAAACCCTGCGTGATGGTTTTTACGCAGGCCACGAGCGCAGGCTTGAAGAAGTGCGTGGCCATGTACGCCGTGAGGGCGCATTGTCCATAGAGGGTGAAGAGCCACCAGCCGCGCCGGCACGGAAGGATGTCCGTCAGCACGTAGAGAAGGGCGAGTGCGAACACGCACCAGCCCATCGCCTGGCAGGTGAAGCTCACGGTATATATGTGCTTGATACACGGAACGGCGAGTGTCAACGCCCATCCCGCGCCGAGGAGGATGCCGCCAAGGACGAAGAGGGCCGTCGCCTTTCGCCCGTTCGGCCACTTGCCGCGCAGTATCTCTGCGCACTGCGCGCCGCAGAGCGCCATTGCGCCGAACATGAGCGTTGTGAGGAACCAGGTGTAGCCGTGCGTCTTGAACGCCGCGCTGCCGTCGGGCAGGATGGCGTGGAGAACGTTCTGTTCCACGACTTGCGCAATATTACCGTCTTTCGAGTAGTCGCCGCAGAAGTGCATCAGTGCGCCGTATGCTATGGCAAAGACGAATGGCATGAGGGCGCGAAGCGCGCGTACGGGGATCAGCATCACGACGGCGGCAATCAGATAGCCGGCGGCAATGGTCTGGAGCGTGTTGTTGTATGGGCTGATCTTGAGCGGGTCAAGCGTGGCGAGGTTCCCCTGCACGAGCATGCCGCAGAACCAGAGGAGCAGGACGCGTCCGAAGACATGCTTCCAGAACGCGCCGGTCGCCCAGCCGTCGTCGTCCAGCCGCTTTGACAGCGCGTATGGAACGGCGGCCCCGCAGGAGAAGATGAAGAGCGGCATGATAATGTCCCAGAGCGTGAAGCCGCCCCAGGCGTGCTTGAACTGCTGCTGGACGGCTTCGGGCATTGTACAGGCCTTGTCCACGGCCCAGAAAACTGGTCCGATGACCGTGAGAAGGAGCATGTCGATTCCGCGGAGGATATCGAGCGATAGAAGGCGTCTATTGTTTTCCATGCCGATATTTTACCACAATGCCGCGGGTCTGGGTAAGGAAATGTGATATACTATGCGCATGGAAAAAGCGGCGACAGACTCTTATGCCATTGGTAACATTGGAGCTTACCGCATTGTGCGTCCGCTGGGACATGGCGGCATGGGGACGGTGTACGAGGTGGAGGACGCTGCCGGAGCGCATCTCGCGCTGAAGCTCTTCACGGGCGGTGCGAAAAACCAGGAGTTTCTCGAGAAACGTTTCCATGCCGAGGCGAAAATCCTGGCCGTGCTGGACCATCCGCATCTCGTGAAGGTGCGGGACGTCGGCATGGGCGAGGCGACCGGGAAACCCTGGTTCACGATGGACTTGGTGCTGAACGCGCAGGGCGAGCCGGAGACGCTGGAGGATGCGCGTCGGCGCGGCGGCATTTCGCACGAACAGGCGTTACGCTGGTTCAACGAACTTTCCGACGAATTGACGTATCTCCATGCGCATGGCGTGGTACATCGCGACGTGAAGCTGGAAAACGTCTTAATCGACGCGGAAGGACATGCCGTTCTCTCCGACTTCGGCATCTCGCGCATCTTCGACGACGGCTTGCGCGGTCGGCTGGACGTGACGACCACGTTCATCGAAGGGCAGACCACGGGCACGCGCCCCGTGATGGGCACGTATTTCTACCTTGCACCCGAGGTGCGTGCCGGGCGGGCCGCCACTGCGGCGGCGGACTGGTACGCGCTCGGCGTCCTCTTCTTCCGCCTCCTCACGGGAATGTGGTACGAGCCGCCGACGGCGCAGACTGAAAAGAATGGTCGGAGGCGGACTTCGCCGTTCGACCTGCTCCTGATGTTCGACCCGTTCTGGCAGACGAACCTGCCGCGTCTCCTTTCCGACGACCAGAAGACGCGCACGGTGGTGGAAAAGGCGCGTACGAAGGGACGGCGCATGCGAATGTGGTGGCTTGCCGGGGGTGTGACTGCCGCGGTGATCCTGGCGGCCGTGTCCTGGGCGTTCTTGGGAAGCCGCTTTATTGAGAGCCGCCATCCTGGCGGCTCGCCGCCGCCGCCGGGCGTATTGTGGGTGTCGCATCCGGGGGATGCGCATGGCGTTGATCCCGGCGCCGTGACTGCGCTCGTCGTGCGGGCCGCCGCGGGGCGTGTCTGGCACAACCAGTTCGAGCGCTGGCCGAACCTACGGCACGTCACGGTGGAGGAGGGCATCTCCGTCGTGCGCGCGTCGGCTTTCTTCCGCTGCCCGAAACTGGAGACGGTGACGCTCCCCGATTCCCTGAAACACCTCGACGACTATGCGTTCGGCGACTGCTTCGCTCTGCGCGAGGTGCGGTTCGGCAAGGGCCTCCTCGACGTGGGGCAGGCGGCATTCGGCGGCTGTTCCAATCTCCAGCACGTCTATTTCGGCGGCGACGCGCCGACGCCGTTCGGCACGCGCATCTACGTGCGCACGCCCACCAACCTCGTCAACCACGTTACGCCTTCCGCCACGGGCTGGGGCAAGACCTGGCCCCCGAACGATCCGTTCACTCGCCGTGTCGTGCCTGATTACCCACTGATCACGAGCCACGAACCACGATGATTCCCGATACCCCACAGACGATTCTCCGCAAGATCGCGGAATATGCCAACGGCGACGACTCGGCCGAGTGGGCGCGCTTCGTCGAACTGTATACCCCGGTGATCCGCGCGTTCATCGTCGCGCGTGGAGATGTCGCGCCGTCGGATGTGGACGACGTGGTACAGGAAATCTTCGTGCGTTTGGTGAATGTGTTGCGTGCAGGAATCTACCGTCCGGAGAAAGGTCGTTTTCGTGCCTATCTCGGAACGATGGTACGCCGTCTCCTGATCGACAGGCACCGTCGGACACTTGCGCGCGGGGCGGGGGAGATTGTCCCCGCAGATGACGTGGAGCTCCTTTCCGAGACACCCAATGCGGCGGAGGTCGTGGACATGCGCCTTCGGGAAGCGCGCCATGCTGCAGCCGTTGAGCATGTCCTTTCGCGGACCATGCTTGACGCCCGAACGGTGGCGGCCTATCGGGCCTACGCGCTCGCCGACGAACCGCCAGACGAGGTCGCCGCCCGCCTGGGCATTACAATCAACGCGCTCCGGCAGATCAAATACCGGGTGGGCCGCATGATCGCCGCCGTCGAAGCGCAGTACGGCGAGTAGGAATCTTTCTTGGTTCTTCCGTGGTTTGCGGAAAAGTTGGCCGGTGAACTGGTCATGTCGGAATATAAGCAAGGCTCGAATGTCGAACCGTCCAGCTGCGTCTGGAAAGCAGGCCAAAGGCTTCCGAGAGCCGGTCATGGTGCCACTTGTCAAGGGGTAAGCCGTTTCCTCCACCGGTGCAAGCACGATATGCGTCCTGTGCACGCGCTTTCCTCCTTCGGTGCACGATGCCGCTTAGGCGGCAAATTATACTGATTTGCCGCCCAATATGACATAGTTTGGCGGCAAATCAACCATATAATGGCTGCAAATCATTGCCGTGCACGGGAATAGAGCTTCATTGCACGGGTAATCCGATACAAAATCACAGGTCAACGAGATGCTGGGGGCGACCGCAAACCATCCGGTCTTGTGCAGTTCAGATTTTCCGCAAACCACGGAAGAGCCATTTTTTTCATGGACCGCGTAATTTCTACCCTTCCGTTGCGTATACTAATTCAACGGCTGGGTGTCTGGCCGGGACGTGGAGCATCTTTCTTTCGGCTCTGGTGGCGAATGCCGCTTGAATGCCGCAGAGAATTATGCTACACTTCAACGCAACGCCGTTCTTCGGAAAGACTGGTAATCATTCGGACAGGATGGCGTGAACGAAGAGGATTCCGTGATTGCGGCGTCCCCTGCGTGCGTTTCCCGTCCGGGCATACCAGTCGCCTCCGAAGAACCACCGCAGGGGACGCCGCGTTTTGGCGCGCCGGGCGGTGGAAGGCGAAAGGAAACGAAATGGCGCAGCTTGACATACCGATAGCGCAGAAGAAGTGCGCGACGTGCCGCTGGTGGAGCGGCGCGCGGAAACTCATTTTCGTGGGCGCGGACCCCAAGTTCGTGCGCATTGGCGGAGTTCTGCCCGCTGTCAACTGCCGCGCCTGGGACGGTCGCAAGTTCGGCGGCGCCAGCACCTGCTTCCGTTGGAGCAAGTGGGAGAAACTGTGATGTGTTGGATTCTTAAAAAACTAAGGAACATGTTTATGGATAAAAGAAAAGTTTCTAAGACGGATTTATTGAAGGCGGATTTATTGCGCTTACTGGATGATCCAGAGGTATGTGCCAAGATTAGAAACAAATTTGAAGGCACTTCCGTGTCAATGGGTACTTCTGTGTCTACATCTGATTTAAAAGGCAGGTCTGTGTCTTGGTCTACGAGCCGAGAAGGTGTGGGTTCTTCTTCACATGTTGCCGATTCGCATGATGCCGAGGTCGCAGCGTTGCAAAAGGAGTTGGCCACCCAACAGAAAGAGTTTGTAAAGCTGAAATCAGAGAAGAATCGGTTAGAACGTTTGCTTGCGGCGAGTGAGCAGGAGAAAAAAGAACTTGAGGATTTTCGTCGCCTTTACGAGCAGCTTGAAGCCAAGGTGAAGCCGTTAGAAATGAAAATTAACAGTCTTGAGGGTTCAGTATCCAAGTTCCAGTCCATATATGACCTTTATCTGTCATTGCCAGCGACGTTGCGCAAGAATTTGAAAGGGTATTTCAACGAGAGTGACATGTGGTCGTTTGTTGTAAGCGGAGCGCAACCCGATAATATCCGTGATTTCTGGGACTATTGCAAGAATGATTTTGTTCGTGGCCGCTTAAAGGAATCTCGAGACAAGTTGCTAGGTATTTTCATGTTTTTCTTCAACTTGATTAATGAGACATTGGGAGAGACATGGATATTGCAGCAGGTCTCCTGTGGGGCGAGTTTTGACACAGCCTGCCTTTCTTCCACGCCGGAAAGCCCTGTTTCTGGCAAGGTTCAAGAGGTCGTGTGGCCCGGTATGTTGTACGCTACGAACAAAAAGGTGTTTCGTAAATCTCTCGTAGTTGTCAAGTGAGGGTAGATTGATGGCCAAGCCAGCAAAGAACAAATCGTTGCACATTGAAAAAACTCCACGGCGTATTACGGCCAAGAATGTCAAGCCTTCTGCGGAGCTATGTGGAAATCCGCCAGATTCTGAGCAATCGTTTCTCGTTCTTCAACAGGTGGAAGTCCCCTTTGAGCAGGAGATGGTGGATAGGGAGTTCCGAGAAGGGGTTCTCCATGCGCTTAAAAGTGAATACCAGGCATTGGTGAAGGAGTTTTCAAAAGCAATTGTTGGTGCGCGCGATTCCTGTCTGTGGTTTGCTTCTGAAGGAAAGGATTGTCTCTATGATCTTCAGGAAGGGATATTCGTTCCTGATCCTAAGCAATGGGATTCACTTAAGGGACAACTAAGGCAATGGACTTCTGGAGTTCGCTGGGAGCTGGCCTTGGGACCGTGGTTGAAGACTTTCATGTCCACATTTAATGATTTAGTGAAGGGATTTTGCAGGAAATTTCCTGGCGACTATATGCGAATGGTTGGCGGGAAAGTCTTTACGGTTAAAAAACCATCGGCGTCTGGGCAGTGGAAGTTTAATAGTTCTTTCAGTCTTATTGCCAAAAAGGAAAATTCTCCGGAGGATTTTTATATCCCTGTACATCGACATGCAAGTAAGACATTGGTGTCGTTTCTTAAAGATGGCTTTGTTCCTAATACGGCAACGCTCACGGGTGATTATCGGAAGTTCGCTAATTTATACCGAAAGCATCCCTCCTGGTTTAATGACGATGATGCCATGAATGACGATGCTGTCTTGGTGGATTTTAGAAAGGGTGTTGCGGTTGAAGGAGTAAGTCGAGAAGCAGTTGTCAAGGAAGTGCTATCGGGAAAACGCAGGCCGAAAAGCGTGACCTCCGAGAAGTTCCTGAACGATCTTCTGGGTGTGGACGAGCGGCGGTTTGGCGGTGACAAATATGCAGAGAACTGGCTGACGGACATCAAACGTGGGCACTGGGACTTGTGGCCGGCAGAGCAACAGCATGCAAAAGACGTTGTCACGATTCCTGTTTCGCTGAAGCAGCCAATTTATGCGCGAAATCCGCTTCAGGACGTACGAAAGAACGCAGTCGTGGCTATTGATTTCGGCACAAAGAGTACGGCTGTTGCGTTCATGGATGGAGGTGTGGGCATCACGCCGTTTCCTGTGGGGCAGACAAAGGAATTGTCCAATGAGTCAGGTTTGGGGTCGGGAAGCCTTGATCGATATGAGAATCCTACTGTAATACATTTTATTGACCTCGACACGTTCCTTTCCGCCTACAGGGCAAAAAAAGGGCGGCCAGACACGCATTGGGCTGATCTTGTCGTTTCGCATGTTGCCCGTAACGCGATGTTGGAAGGAACGGATGCGGAAAACATGTCCTCTTTCGCCCCGGAGCTGAAGCAATGGGCCATATCGGGGCGAAAAATGTTCGCTCGTAATCAGCATCCGGTTGGAGGCAAGAGAGGACCTCTGATTACGTTTGATGCGTACGAGGACAAGGCGGAAGATGCTGTCGACCCGATTGAACTGTATGCGTATTACGTCGGTTGCAGTCTTAACAACATGTATAACCGCATTTTCCTGAATTACGTGCTTTCCTATCCTGTGACATTCGACGGGGCCACCAAGGGACGGATTCTCAAAAGCTTTGAGAAAGGCCTTCGCCAATCACTGCCGTCTACGGTACTGAATGATGCTGAGAGCATGAAGCTGTTTTCCGTTCGCTATGGAAACAGCGAACCAGGCGCTTATGCGGTTTGTGCGCTCGATAGGTACAAGCTTCTGCCGACACCCAAGAACAAGGAGGTGTTCTATGGTGTGTTCGATTTCGGCGGCGGAACGACAGACTTTGATTTTGGACTTTGCACGATGCCGTCGGATGAGGACGCCGATTACGATTATGTCATTGATCGTTTCCCTGCCATTGGATATGGCGACCGCTATTTGGGCGGAGAGAATATCCTACGGGACATGGCCTATTCTGTTTTCGTGGAGAACCGTGAAAGGATGTTCTCGCAGAAAGTGTCTTTTGCGGCACCATACGAAAAACCAGAAAAGCCTCTGGCCAACGAGGGCAAGTATGTGAGCGAAACGGTTGAGGCTGAAACCAACATCCGGCAGTTGATGGAGGTGCTGCGTCCGCTTTGGGAGCATCCGGACGATCAGGAGACGAAAGACAAGTTCGGTAGCGGTAAGGTCAAGTTGAATGTGTTCAACGATGATGGCGACCAGCTAAGTGTGGAATTGCTGCTTGATGCAGACAAATTAGGTGAATGGATAGAGAAGAGAATACAGAAGGGGGTGAACAACTTCTTCGTTGCGCTGAAGGGAATATACAAGAGCAAGCCGCTGGCAAAGAAGCTGGAGTCTGTTAAGTCCGTGAATGTGCTGCTGGCCGGTAATTCGTGCCGTTCGCGTTACGTGCATGACGCATTTGAAAAGGCGATCTCCGCATTCGAGAAGGAAATGCGCCAAGAGAACGTCATAACGACAAAGGGGCCGATGATTATAGAAGGCGGTCGTGACGCAAATGCTGATGCGGTGCCGACGTGTAAGACCGGTGTTGTGTGGGGGCTGCTCTTGGGACGTGAAGGCGGTGGTTTCAAGTTCATTGGGGAAAAGCCCCAGACAGACGATGGGGGGTCTGGCGAGTTCAACTTTTACGTCGGCAGAAACCGTCGCGACGAATTTCATCCCGTCTTGACGCCACAGTCAGACGGCAGTTGGCGCAGGTTCCGCGGAGCAGATGTCCCATCCCTTGAGTTCTGGTATTCAACGGATGCGCGCGTCATGACGAAAGTTGCGCCGGCAGAGCGTTATGTCTCGGCTCGACTTGAACAGGATTATGGTGGTGGAATTGTCGTCATTCGTCCCAAATCTTCGCATTCGTTTGAATTCGCGGTCGTGGCGAGTGAAGCCGATGCGAAAGAAGGAAAGTTTCTGCGTAATCCGCAAGAGGTGGAACTGCCGAGGTAGGATGACGGCTCAAAGATAGGATCATTGTGATGAGCAAAAAAAAGAAAAAAACGTATCGGCAAGACCTCAGCCAGGAATGGGACGGATGGGGGAGCCCTGGGTCCACGGAGACCAACGGCACTGTGACCAATGGAATCTTCGTTACGGAATCGAAGACGGTTCGCGTCAATTCGATAGCTTTCGTGCCTACAGATCATGAACGCAAATTGCTCGTTGAACCCATCTGGCGCAGACGTTTGAATAATTGCCTGGCGACGATTGCGGATACGCTTAAGGTCAATAATGGATGGTTTGAACTTTGCAGTGGAGGTTACTATTTTGCCGAGATCAATGCCATCGTGCAAGCGAGAAATGAGATTCCTGAAGCCCAATATTATGGTTCGTACCCGAATTTTGAACCCAGTCAAACCTTTCCCCTCTGCTCGGGAAAATATGAAGGTGTATTGCCGACTAAAGAAGAACTTGCGAAAATCCTTTGTTCGGCATCTTCTCCGTTTCAAGATGTGGGCGTCAAGTGTCTTACGATAGGAAAAGATTATTCCCATCCTCCATCGTGTAAACTTCAAAATGATGTAACGGCGCAAGTCCCTCGGGCTTTTTTTCATGCCCTTTTCCCTACGGCGAGCAATAAAGATCTAGAAGGGTTGTTCCTTTATGCCGCTTGTCGTAATGGAGAGAGGCTTGCGACCGATACCCCATCCTTTAACGCTACAACACTTCCCATTTTCCGGTTGAGTGACAAGTTCGTCCCGCTCTCTGACTTGAACTTGTCGCCAGCGACACTGTTGGCCTTGTGGAGCGTCTTCGAGGTTATGCCGAAAGAGTTCGCAAAAAACAAAGTGTTCAATGTCCTTCATGGTTTGATTCGAAAATATATTGACTGTTTTTCATTTGAGAATCGCGTGTTGGATTTCTCGGACAAGTTCTGGTCGCAGGCAATCAGGTTTGAAGAAGATGGAGATTTCAAGCTGCAGGGGGAGGAGCTAGAGCAGTCAGAGCAGGTTTACGTTGCGGAACGTTTGTTGGCCTGTGACGTGGATCGGGCGGATGTCCGTCCCTCTTACGAGGAAAAACGGTTGACTAGTCCAGATCCGAATTGCGGGCATTGGGATCTATGGGCTGAGAATGTGGATAGATTGGGTTCGGGGAAAACGGTGTCCATACCTTGTGCTTTTTACGCCCGGAATCCTCGGCATGATGTCAAGACCGAAGGGGTTGTCGGGATTGACTTCGGTACGAAAAGTACGACAGTAGTACGTTACGTTGACAAGGAGCCGCTTAAGCCGATGCGCGTGGGGCATGCGAATTTCGAGGAGCTGCCGTCCGAGGCGTCGGACTATGAAAACCCGACGGTGATGCAGTTCATCGACTTCAATACCTTCCTAGAGGCGTATCGGGCGCGCGATGGAAGACCGCGCACGAAATGGTGCGACTTGACGATTTCCCATACGGCGGCGGACATGCTCCATGATGCGGTGGCGGGTACAAGTGACCTGTACGTGTCTTTCCTCTCTGAGTTGAAGCAGTGGGCCGGTGGAAGCGACACGCTCAGGATCAAGGACAAGAGAGGCGAGGAGTTTATCTTGCCGCCTTACGGGAAACTGACGGAGGCGGATCGCCCAGACCCTATTGAAATCTACGCCTATTATCTTGGCCTCAACATCAACCACATGCGCAACGGGATATTCCTGCGCTATGAGTTGTCTTATCCGGTTACGTATGACAAGGACATTCTGGTACGGTTGCGCGAGAGCTTCGAACGGGGGATCCGCAAGTCGCTTCCAGAATCCGTCTTGAACGACCAGGAGTTGATGAAGAACTTCTATGTCCGTTTTGGCGCCAGCGAGCCGGCAGCCTATTCGCTTTGCGCGCTGAGCGAATATGGCTTCAGACCGGAAGGAAAGCAGAAGTGTTTCTACGGCGTTTTTGACTTCGGAGGAGGAACGACAGATTTCGACTATGGAACATATCGGGATGTCACTGATGACGAGGCCGATCAGGGATATGATTACGTGCTTGAGCATTTTCGTCCGTCGGGGGACAAATTCTTGGGCGGCGAGAACATCCTCCAGTTGCTGGCGTTTGACATTTTCAAGCGGAACAAGGAAATGCTCCTTCGAGAGGGCATTACGTTCTCTCGTCCGTTTGAACGCGAGAACACGTCGTTTGAGGGCGAGGAAGGTCTCGTGGCCAGTTCGCCCGAGGCGAAGATCAACATGAGTCAGGTGATGGAAGCATTGAGACCCCTTTGGGAGGGGGGGGAGAAAGAAGCCCTTCAGGGGGGGAAGCTCAAGCTAACGTTGTTTGATCGGTCTGGAGAGCAGAAGTCAGGAATTGAACTGGAATTTGATGCGGATGAGCTGGAAAAAAGGATTCGGGCGCGGATAGACCGTGGCGTGAAGAATTTCTTCTTCCGGCTGAAGGAGGCGTTCCGCGAACCCGAGGTGCCAAAGGATCTTGAGAAGATTTCGATTTTCCTTGCCGGCAATTCGAGCAAGTCTCCAATCGTGACGCAATTGTTCAAGGAATGCATCGAGGCGTTTGAGAAAGACAATCACGACGCCTATAAAGACAAGTTCGAGCTGTTCCCGCCATTGGGAACGGCTGAAGCGAACGCCAAGATGAAGGAGCGTACGATTGAGCCGAAGGACGGAATCGAGCAGCCTACCGGAAAGACCGGCGTGGCATTCGGACTGGTGATGGGCCGCGAGGGAGGCAACATAAAGGTCATCGACAAGAATCAAGACGATACGGGTCACATTGCTTTTCGATTCTATGTCGGCAAGCAAAGGAAGGGTCTGTTCGTGCCAATTCTCACAATGGCCTCGAAACAAGGAGAATGGCACAAGGTCATGGTGGTGGGAGACCGTAAGACGATAGAGATAAACTATTCTGATTTGCCGGAGGCGGGTACGGGTGAATTGTCTATTCGCAAGACATTCACACATGTCTGTACGATCAATCCAAATGATTGCGGTGGCAGCTTGTACATCCGCGTAAAGTCGGCAAATGAATTCGACTGGACTGTCGCAAAAAGCGAGAAACAGGTGGACGAAAAGAAGGCAAAAACCGTTAGACTTGATTAGGAGTTTATAAAATGAAAGAAGAACCGAAAAAGAAAATTGGCGATAAGATGGAAGTCGCGATGCCGGGATTTGACTGGCTTTCTGCCGACTACGCATTGCAGACGAGATGCCAAGAGCCGCTCGTCAAGGCGTTGCCGCCCGGTATGCTCAAGTTGTTTCACGTGAAGGAAATCACGTTTGACGACGAGGACGAGTCGCCACGGCAGGAAGCGCTTGAAAACGTATTCGCCAGTTTGAAGATTCGCGGCGTCAATCTCGTCTATCTTATTTTAGGGGAGTGTTCAAAGGTTAGTTTCTATTTCGGCGTGGCAGCCGATTTGCAGGAACCCCAGAACGGGATAAATCTAGATGAAATTGCTGACAAGATTCTCGCTCCAAGCCTTCGTGGAAACTTCCGAGGTAGCCGCGTGGAGGCCGTAGAGGCCAAGGAACTCAAGCGCATTCGCCAATTGATAGCCGATGGCGGCGAGGAAGATGGTCATAAGTTGCTATTTTCCTGCATGGAGGGGGTGCCCGGCGTAACGAAAGACAAGGAGAAGAAGGATTTCCAGGGCGTTGACCGCCTTGTTGACATCATGCTCAACCATGATCCAGACGACAATGTCAGGACCGAAAGCGATGGCCACGAGGACGATTTCGGGTTGATGGTGGTTGCCAAGCCTATCAATGACATGCATGAAGTCGTCGCGTTGGAACGCGCTTTGGACGAGATCTACCGTTGGATCATGTTGAAGTCCCGTCAGCAGTGTCAGACAGGGCAGAATGAAAGCAAGAATGAAGGGTCAACGTTTACAAACGGAACGCAAGAGTCAACTGCGGAAGGGAAAAACAAGAGTTCGGCTAACAGCATTGCTTGGAATGCGTCCAGCCAGATCACAAAGGGGAAGAACCATAGTGAGGGGTACTCGCCTAGCTCCGGAGGTCATCATCACGATGACGGTACGAACGAATCTGGCTCGCAAACAAAAGGACGAACGGATTCGACGTCTTACACGACAGGAGAGTCCGTGCAGGTCACGCGCAGCGTGATGGAGCAGATGGCGCGGCAGAGCGGTAGCCAGGTGGGAAGCAGCATGTCGCTCTCGTTCGACATTGTCAGCAAGAGCATGCAGGATTGGACGAAATATTTCGATGATGTGGTATTTCCTCGCCTTGACTGCGCAAAAGGTAAGGGTTTGTTCGTTAGTTCCACATTGCTCTTTGCCAGGCAGAAACCTGTGCTGACCAAGCTGGAGAACGTCGTTAAGTCCATTTTTTCGGGAGAGGTCGGGAATCGGTCGCCCTTGCACGCGATCCGCCTTTCTCCGGACAGAAAGTCTGGTACGGCGGAACGTCTGTGGACGCTGAAGAATTTTCAGCAACCTCTGCTTGTTCATTATCGTGAGGATACTGTCGAAGATTGCTACGCGGCAACGGCGCACTCGAAATGCCTCCATCTTGGCCAAGACGCTAACGGGAAAATTGTCGCGCTGGGGTTCTATGGCGGCGATTGGATGTCCGCCACGGAATTGAGTCTGATCGCCGGTCTGCCGAAGAAGGAAGTGATTGGGCTTCGGTTGCGCGAGGAGGTGGAGTTCGGCCTTAACGTCAAAGGCGATGCGAAACGTCCGATGCGGCTGGGCACGCTTGTTCAGGGCGGCGTGAAGACGTCCATCCCCGTCGATCTTGACGCGGAAGAATTTGATCGCCACATGTTCGTCGCCGGCGTGACAGGTAGCGGCAAGACAACGACCTGCCAGCGGATCCTCTGTGAGTCAAACCGGCATTTCCTAGTGATCGAGCCGGCGAAAACCGAATACCGTATTTTGCGGAAATATGACAGGTTCGAGGGGGCTCCCAAGGACAACATCCTCATCTTCACGCTTGGAAATGACAAGGTGGCACCGTTCCGCCTGAATCCGCTTGAGTTTACCGAAGGTGAAACGATTTCCTCCCGCGTTGACATGTTGATGGCAAGCATCACGGCTGCGTTTGACATGGAGGCTGCCATTCCGCAGCTGATCGAGCAGGCTATTTACGAATGCTACAGGAAATACGGCTGGAATGACAAGACGGACGAGAACCGCTATTTCCCAGGCTCCAAGGCGTTTGAGCCGGGCGTGTATGCGTTTCCGACGCTTGGGGACGTTATGGACGTCATGCCGGATGTCATAAAACGCCAGGGGTTTGACGAGCGCCTTTATGATGAATACCTTGGCAGCATTCGCGCGCGGTTGCAAGGGCTGCTTGTCGGCGCGAAGGGCATGATGCTGAACTGCAAGCGGTCAATAGACTTTGACGATCTTCTGGATCGTAATGTCATCCTCGAACTAGAGGAGGTGCGCAATGGTTCCGAGAAGGCGCTGATCATTGGTTTCGTTCTGACGAATCTACTTGTGGCGATTAAGCGCCGGTTTAGGGAGGGGCGCGCCGGCAAGAAAAACGTGAAGGTAGAGCATATCACGCTTGTCGAAGAGGCACATCGTTTGATGACCAAATTCCAGCCTGGCGATAATCCCAACAAGAAGCATGCAGTCGAGATGTTTGCCGACATGCTGGCGGAAATCCGCAAGTACGGCGAATCCATGATCATCGCCGACCAGATTCCGAACAAGCTTACGCCAGATGTCCTTAAGAACACCAACATCAAGATCGTCCATCGCCTTTTCGCGCAGGATGACAAGGACGTCATTGGATCGACGATGTCGCTGTCCGAAGAGCAGCGTGATTTTCTCTCCAATCTCGACATCGGGCACGCAATCGTCTTTTCTGGCAACTGGCCCAAGGCGATGCATGTGAATGTGGAGCAGGTGGAAGGGTTGAGCACGTCTTCATCCGAAGAAATTCCTGATGAAGAGTTGCGTTGCCAGGCACTTGACTATTATGCCGCCACGTGGAAGCGCGGGGTATTCCCTGGGCTTGAGACCTTGAAAAAACGGCCGTCAATTGAAATGCTCGAGAAGTACATTGCCCATGTTCAGAATGTTGATCTGCGAAATTTCTTCAACGAGGAAAGAGCAGAAGGAGAGGATGAGGGCGACATTTTTAGGCAGATAGATAAAATGATTTCTCTTTTCGGCAAGGACTTGGCATTAACTTCACTGAGCGATATCTACCTCGTCCCATTCCCTGCAGAATCTGGTGCGCCAGATCGGACAGACGCGCTCGCCGGCTATTTAGAGGAGCGAAAGAATCGTTCCTTCACCAATAAATTCAAGAAGTACATAAAAACAATCAAGACTTTTGATAAACTTTCTTAAGGAGAATAACCATGTTACCATTTATCGCTCCCATAATAGCCACGCTTAGTTTCTTTACGGAAACTGTGGCCTGTTGCCGATATGGAGGTGGGTCCGGACGGCAAGTGATTTTTCAAACAAACAAATCATCAACAAACTAAAAAAGAAAGGAAAAAGTCCATGGGACTCTTCTCATTCATCGGAAGCTGCATTGGCAGTCTATTCTCTGGAGCATGCAAAGCTGCATCTTCCATCATCTCAAAGATCCCTGTACTTGGCCCTATGATGGGGCCGATTACCAAGCCTATTCTGGATATTGCCATCAAGGTCGGCAAGGCAATATTTGAAGGGATTGTACGAATCGTCAGCGAGGTTGCAAAGATTTTGGGGATTGTTCCCGAGAAGACGGAACCTGACGAACTGGGGGAACGGGCACGGCAGAATCCGAATATAAAGAGAGATGACTTTGAATCCACCGACGCCTTTATCAAGGCGCTGCAGGAGGCGCCATTTGATGAGGCGAAGTTCGAGGAGATAAAGAAAAACAATCCTGCGGAACTAATGGCGGCTACGGCGATCGGCCTTGGAATTGAGCAAAAGGCAATTGAGGAAAAAGTGAAGATGGCAGTCCCGATGGAGTTTTTTGAGGCTGGTTTTAAAGGTGGGATGAGTTCGGAAAACATGAAGACGGTCCTGACGGCGATGAGCAATAGCGGGTTGCGCGACGCCGGAGTGTTCGCGACCTATTTGGCGGGAGGGACGTTGTCTTCGGCAAATAACGAAAAACTGAAGGCGGCGTTTGCTGAGAACGAGAAAAATGGCGGCATGCCGATTTCACAGGTTGAAACGAATCTCAACAACTACAAGCCGCCCGTAGAGGCCGGCGAGGCTTCGGCGGTGCAACTCGCATGACCTGATGGAGGGTTGAAAATCATGGGCTTTTTCTCTTTTATCGATAGCATTGGTAGCATTATCGGTGAAAAAAAGACAGAACAGACAACCAGAAAAAAAGGATCGTCAATGTCAACAAATCCTGAAACGCTTAAGGTCGCTACGCCAACGCCAGACCATGTGGTGCCTTTGACGAAGGGCGAGTCCCTGCTGTCAAGGGACTTTGAAGAGCAGCGAGCAATCACGGAGGCGAAATTCAAGGTCTTCCAAGAAGGTATCCATAAGGCGGAGAAGTCGGTGAAATGAACGAGAGCGAGCGAGCGGGAAAGGATAAACGGCCGGAGCAATTCACCTTTCTGTTTCTTGTTCAGGGAGGGAAGGTTGCTACCTATCGTTTGCTTGAAATTGAGGGACAGGGGCCAAAACTGGATTTGATTCCGTCAGGAGGCCATGACTTTCAGCGTTTCGATGACGATTTCTGGGGATGGTGGCGTCATCAATTCGACTTTGTCCCGGAAGGGAGTGAGGTCGATTTCGCATTTATCGCAACAGACCCAGAACTTAAAGACTTCTCCATCCCCAAGGATTTCCAAATGGTTTCTGGGTCGATATGGACGCGACAATTGGTGAAGTCGTTTCTGGAAGAGAAAGAGGGAATTGGGGGATTCGCTCTGATAGAAGGCGAAGACACTATTTACGAGACGCGTTCTGATGGGAAAAGTTTTTATCTGACGCGTTTTAATGTGCCAACAGTGCCCCAAGCATTAGAAAGTCGTTCTTCTGATCTCTACGAGAGTATGCGCTACGATCCGTTACCTCCAGAACTTTTGGAAGAGATTAAACAGCGATGACGTGATCTACATGCCGGGCGGACTAAGCTCGTCATACCGATATTGACGGAAAGGCGTACTAGGTCCGCCGCTTCGATAGTGGTGGGGAAGTGCCCAAGGCTCATACGGGGGCAGAGATTGACCAGTGTTGTGGTCAGGAGTTGATCGGTTCGGGCAAGGGAATAGCCCGAATCTCTTGATTTTCGGTGGATTCCCTGCCTTGGCACGCGATTTGCTTATGAATGTCTGCCGCGAGTTGATCACGGCAAGAACATCCAAAGGAAAGGCAAAGTAAAGTGAAAGAGCAAGTCGCGAAGTGGTTGACGGCGGTGATGCCGGGAAGGGCGTGGGGCGTTCTGCTCTCGCTGGCGGGATTAAGCGTCATGGGACTGGTGTTTCTGTGGTACTGCCCTGATGCGGCAAGCTTCACGGAGCGGACGGGCGAGCACTGGATGCTCAAGCGTCAGGCCGTTTGGCTCGGCATCGGGTTTTCGGCCTTCGCGTTTGGACTGATTCTGGGATGGCGGCGCTGGATGAAGGCCGCGCCGTGGCTGGCCTTGGGATGGCTGGCGCTGTTCGTCATCGCGATCTGTTACCCGCAGGTGGGCCATAACCTCTATGTGCGCGTGGGGGCGGTGCAGTTGAATGTGCTCGTCTTTTGCCCATTGGCTGTGGCGCTGATGCTGGCGTGGCTTGCGGAAAAGTTTCCAAGTCGCAGTGCGTTGGGCATGCTTTTGGTTGTTGCCGTGGTGTTGGCGGGCGCGTTTGCGCTCTGGACGCTCGATGGCCGTGAAGGGATGGCGCGAATCTTTGGCCGCGAGTCCGTGGAGGCCACCTCTCCTGACGAGGTGATGTTGCGCGAATGGGCGCAGGATGCTTCTCAAGAGGCGATGCGCGAGGCGCATTGGTGTTCGGGAAACGAAGAGGTGCTGCGGCAGGTGTCAATGCCCGGGCGTTGCTCGTATTCCATGCCGTTCGCGGCGGCACTCGTGTTCGGGAAGTGGTTCAATGCGTTTGTGCTTGCCTTCTTCGGGATGTTCGCGGCGGCGCTGGCCTGCTGCTGTCGTCGTGCGGGGAGTTCGGCAAAGAAGGTGTTTGTAGCCGTAACGGGATTGTTCATCATTTTGATGGCGGCCTGTGGATATTCGGCGTATTTCGGGCTCGTGCCACCGATGCTGCACACCTGCGTGCCGCTTGTGTCGTATGGAGGGGGCGTCGTTGGGGTCGTTTGGCTTATGGCGGGAATTGTCGTGGCGCTTGTGCGGGAGGGCGGCGAGAGGGTGGGCTAAAGCCCGCCGCTCTGATATTGGCAGGGGGCAAGGATTGATCAGTGTGGTGGTCAAACGGTGATCGGTTCGGGCAAGGGAATTGCCCGAACCGCTTGATTTTCAGGGATTCCCTGCCTTGGCACGCGATTTGCTTATGGATGCTTGCCGCACGTTGATCGCGGCAAGAACATCCAAAGGAAAGGCAATGGCGAGATGAAGACGAAAAGAAGAAAAGAACAGGCAAAGGAATCCGGCGAGCTCACGCTCGAAGGCTGGCGGGCGGAACGTCGGCAGATGGAGGCGGAAATGGCGGCCGACAGCGCCCAGCTGAAGGCGGCCATGGAAGAAGCGCTCGCGAACGACGATCTTCCGCTCGAAATGAAAAAGGTCATCCGCGAATCCGGTACGAAGTTGCTGGAGGCGGACGACTGGCTGCGCGAGATGTACGACTCGACGGATGAGACCATCAAGCGTTGCGACGAGCTGATCGCCAAGGCCGATGCCCTGGAAGCTCGGCACGGCAAGGCGAAGAAAAAGGAAAGCGAGGCGTGAAATGGCCATAGATGCAGAATCCGAACTTGGAAAGCGCGCGAAGCAAATGACGCGCGATGACATTGCCGACGTCCTAGGGAAGGAGGGCAAGGCCAAGACGATCGTCGAAAAAGCAGGTTTCTTATCGCAGTACTGGGATGACATCAAAACGTCTTTTGCATTGATTCGCGACTGGTTCAGCGGCGCCTACGACAAGGTCCCGACGCGCATGATAGTTTCGCTTGCCGGGGCGCTTATCTATCTGGTATCTCCGCTTGACCTGATTCCGGACTGGGTTCCAATGGCGGGGCTTGTTGATGACGCGGCCATACTTGCGTTCGTCTTTCGGCTTTCGAAGGTGGATCTCGACGCATATCGCAAGTGGAAGAACAGTAAAGTGGTAGAGGCACAAGAGGAAGGATGAGATGGTGTTGAAACCTCCACGATTCCACGGGGCAAAACGATGTCCCGTGTGTGGAAGCAAAACGGTCACGTTGCGTATCCGCCGATCTTGGATCGTTGTCGATGGGCCGACGTACCTGCAGATGAAATGTGGCAGGTGCGGCCACTCTTGGCGCATGTTGGTGCGCGCGGGGCCGTGAGTTTTGGTATACTATGCCCCATGGACATACTGATATTGACCGGTTGGGGCTGGAAGGAATACGCGGTGGCTGCGGCCGCCGCACTTCGCGCGCTTGACGGCAGGGCCGACGTGCTCGGCATGAGCAAGCGTCGTCTGCCGGAGTTCCTCGAGTCCGAGGGCGCGAACTGGAAGCAGATAATCTTGATCGGGCTGTCGCTCGCCGGAAACGAGGAACGGCTCGCGGCGGCACTGAAAGCACTTCGGCGACGGACGGAGGTCACGTGGATCAGCGGATTGCCGATGTCCGAAAGCCAGACGCGCGAGATCGCCCCGCTCCTGAAGGTGCACGTGTTCCCCGGCGGGCCGTTCAACGGCTCGCTCGTGAAGGCCGTGGGGGCCGTGTTCAAGACCGACGTCGCGGACATGATGCCGTTCGCCTTCGAGGGTAACAAAATCCCACGGACCGTGCCGCCGTACCATGAACTCATCGAGGCGGCGATGCACGCCTATCGGAACTACCAGGACAGGGATTCCTATCCAACCGCCATCCGCTATCTGGCCAAGGGGATCGCCGAGGAGGCGTGGAGCGGCGAGATGCGGCACCTCGTTGAGCACTACCGCCGCTACGGCAGCCGCGAGCTCGTGGGGAAGGGCGCGAAGATGAATGAGCTGCGCGACGAGATCGCGCGCGTGGCCGTGCATCCCGAGGCGCGCGTGCTCATTCTCGGCGAGAGCGGCACGGGGAAGGAGACCGTGGCGCTGCAGATCCACACGAAGTCCCCGCGCCGGAACGAGCCGTTCTACGCCTTCAACTGCGCAAGCGTGTCGCCCAACCTCCTGGAGAGCCGTTTCTTCGGGCACGAGAAAGGCGCGTTTACGAGCGCAGACCGCCGGGAGCCGGGGCTCTTCGAGCTGGCGGATGGCGGGACTCTCTTCCTCGACGAGATCGGCGAGATGCCGCTTGACGCGCAGGGCGTGCTGCTGCGCGTGCTTGAGGGCGGACGCTTCATGCGCGTGGGCGGGCGCGAGGAGATCAAGACCGACGTGCGGCTCGTGACGGCCACGAACAGGAACCTGCCATTGCTCGTCCGTCAGGGAAAGTTCCGGGAAGACCTCTTCATGCGCCTCAACGTAATCCAGATGCGTGTGCCGTCGTTGCGCGAGCACAAGGAGGACATCCGCGACATTGCGGATGGCTGGTGGTTCGCGCGATTCCACAAGCACCTTGCGGACGCACAGATATCCGCCCTCATGTCCTACGACTATCCGGGCAACGTGCGCGAGCTGCTGAACCTGCTCGAGCGCGCGGCGGTGCTGGGCGAGACGGACTTCGTGCGCCTCCTCGACAAGCATCGCGAGATGAACGCCGGCCTCTACGGCGAAGCGTCGGCGGGCGAAGCCGGTGTGGTGCCAGACGAGCTGGAGGAGGCCGTCAAGCGCCATGTCAGGAACGTTTTCTACAAGTACGCGCAGAACCTCTCCCGCACGGCCACCGCGCTCAAGATCTCGCGTAACACGCTGCGCAAGTATGTGCAGTGATGCCGGTCAAAGAG
Source organism: uncultured Lentisphaerota bacterium (assembly GCA_946413265.1). Classification (GTDB taxonomy): domain Bacteria; phylum Verrucomicrobiota; class Kiritimatiellia; order RFP12; family UBA1067; genus RUG572. The sequence goes on along the minus strand of CAMKJU010000010.1, from coordinate 4,179 downwards.
TGAACGGCTCACTGGTCAGCGGTTGACCAGTTATGTGTGGTGTCGTTATGGCAAGGGCGGCATTTTACCGTCTTGGCACGCGATGTGCTATATGCATGGCGTCGCGGAATTCCCCGCACACTAAACAGAAAGCGAGAAAGCAATGGCAACGATCAAGACGAAAAAAGTGAAAACGGCGAAGAGACAGGCCCTTGGATTGGAATCACCCGCAGGTGATAGCGATCGCAAGCACCCGAAGAAGCATCGTAAGGTGAACCTAAAGGATATCATTGACGACGACAATGACGACGATGTGGGTGACAAGCTCGTCGGCGGCGTTGCGGGTGCGCTCCTTGGCGGCGTTGCGGGTGCGCTTTTGGGAGGTGTCCTTGGCTTCATGGCGGAGTCGTTCAAGTCTGCGGCTTCCGACGACGACTACGAGGTGGAAGTTGACGAGGACGGCAACATCGAAGTGGGCAGTGGTGACGATGACGACGAGGAAGAGGAGGATGAGGAAGGTGGTGACGATGACGAGGAAGAGGAAGACGATGTCGAGGAAGAGGAGAATGATGACTGATGGTCGATTTTCTCCAGATGTTGAAGGAGCTGCCTGATGTCGTATTGGAGAGCTCTCGGTCGCGTGAACGGCGAAATGCAGGTGCCCATCGCCTGATTACTCCGCCGCCGGCCGGGACGCCGCTCCTGGTCTCGTTGGCACTAGCCTTCGAACATACGGGCGTCTATCTCGGCGGGAATCGCGTACTAGAGCTTAATGGCGAGGGATACGTGAAGGATGTGTCGCTGACGCAGTTTATCAACGGAACATCAGACGGCACAAGTCTAATCCGTAACGGGACGCGCATTTTTGCCGCCTGCGACGCGCGCACGAGGCGTCCGCTCGCAAGCAAGCGGACGCTCGAAACAGCGCGTGCGGTGATTGAGGCTGGCGTGCCTCGACTCGGATATGACGTCGCGCAATTCAACTGCCATCTCTTCACGGCGGCGTGCATACGCGGTGTGTTGCCTGGGGAACGGAGGTTCCCTCTGTCGCTGGGTGGCGGTGTCGCGTCAGTTGGGAAACTTGAGCGACTTCTCTCCAAAACGCTTAACCACGGAAAGGAAATATGCTGGTGTGGTGTTCGGCGCGACAAGGAACTTTTCCGCTATTCGCTGTCGCCTGAGAAAAAAATTCAGTTGGTGGCGGCGGATGCTTGCAAAAATCTATTCGGCTACGGGTGAGCGAAGATATGATATAATACGCGGTGACAAGGACAATTAGTCGAACAGTAATGGTAACGGCAACAAATAGATTGGCGAAGCTGCGTGACGCGCGACGGCTCGCGCGGTGAAGGAACGTCGTAAAATGGCTGACGGAGATTACGAGCGCGGCCGTAGCCGCGAAATCGGCGCCATTGCCGCCGAACTGAAGCGACTCGCGGCGGCGCGCTCGGCGAGCGCGCCCTACCAGCGGGAGTTGCCCGTCTTCGTATTGAACGGCTGGGCGTCGAGTCCGCATGCTTGGGACCTGTGCCGGTTCACGCGCACGCGTCTCTTCGGTTATGTGGAGCAATTGGATGGTGAGCCGGAAAAGGCGATGGAGAGCGTGGAGCGCTGCGTCCTCGTGGGCTGGTCAATGGGAGGAAGCTCGGCGCTGCGTCTTGCCGCGCGGTGGCCCGAAAAGATTGCCGGACTCGTGCTGATCGCGGCCACGCCGCGCATGATGGAGGACAAGGCGACTGGCTGGAAGGGGATGTCCCCGCGTCGGCTTGAGGCTTTGCGCTACGGTCTCGTGATGACGCAGGGAGTGGGGATGTTCGGCGTTCCAGAGGGGAAGCCGAATCCTTATCTCCTCGACGACACCGCGAATCTCGAGCGTGGGCTCAAGTACCTGCTGGAGACCGATCTGCGGGCCGATCTGGAACGAGTTTTTCAGAGAGGGTGCTTCGAGCAGCAGTCGGGGCAGCAAGCGCACAACAACAAGATGTGCGCGCGCCGTTCATTGGCCGTACACATCTTCCACAGCGAGCATGACGGCATCGTGCGCGCCGCGAATGCCGACTATCTTCAGAAAGTGTTTCCGCAGGCGTCCGTGACGATCGTTCCCGGCACGGAACATGCCTTGCCTATTTTCATTCCGGAGTTGATTGATGAAGCCGTTGATTCTTGCCTCCGGCTCGCCGCGGCGGGCCAAGATATTGCGTGACCTGGGAGTTGATTTTGAGATCGTGAAAACCGAGGCCCCGGAGGTCTCTATTCCGCACGATCCCGTGCGCACCGTTACGGAGAATGCCTGCGCGAAGTTGCATGCGGCCCAACAAGAGGGGCGAGCCATTCTCGCCGCTGATACTATCGTGTGGTTCAACAACCGAATCTACGGCAAGCCGCGAGACCTCGACGAGGCGAAGGAGTTCCTGCGCGAGCTCTCCGGTCAGACGCACGTGGTTTTTACGGGCGTCGCGTTCCGCGCAGAGGACGGGGCGGAGCGGACTGCCTGCGTGGAGTCGCGTGTCACGTTCCGCGCGCTGTCCGAGGAGATGATCGACGACTATGTTGCCCGCGTCCATCCCACCGACCGCGCGGGCGCATACGACATCGACGAATCAGGCGACCTCATAGTGGCCTCATACGATGGATCCTACGAAAACATCATGGGGCTCCCCGTGGAACCGCTGCGCGATTTCGGCATTTTGAGGTAGTGTCGGAATTTTCAAAAAAGTTAATTTGCCGTCTTGACGGCGCACGGTTTTTTTGATTAACTATATTGCTCACACGCGGAATCGGCTGACGAAGTCGGTTCTCCGCAGGCGGGAGTTCCGTCTGCGCAAACGGACAAAACCTCGCCGCGGCGGGGCACAAAGCCACACGAAAAGGAAAGAAACATGCAGAAAAGCACTCGTCCAGCGAACCCCGGCGACAGCCGGAAGTGGTTGCTGGTGGACGCGAAGGACCAGGTTCTTGGTCGCCTCGCCGTCGTGATCGCGAACAAGCTTCGCGCGAAAGACTCCCCCTCGTTCGACCCCTCCGTGGACGCCGGCGCGTTCGTGATCGTGGTCAACGCCGCCCAGGTGAAGCTCACCGGCAAGAAGGAAACGCAGAAGGACTACCAGCGCTATTCCGGCTACCGGGACGGCCTGAAGCACTTCACGGCCGCCACGATGCGCGCGAAGCATCCAGACCGTATGATCAAGGAAGCCGTCTGGGGCATGCTCCCCAAGAACACCATCGCGCGCAAGATGATAACGCGCCTGAAAGTGTTTGCGGGACCCGAACACACCCACGCGGCTCAGAAGCCGGAAGTGATCACGCTCTAAGGAGATTTTAGGAATGGCTACCAAGAAAGTGATTTCCGCCGGAACCGGCCGTCGCAAAACCGCCTGCGCGCGCGTGACGCTCGCCCAGGGCGACGGCAAGTGGACCGTCAACAACGTGGCACTCGAGGAGTACATCACCTCCGAGGCGCTGCGCGACTACCTCAAGCAGCCGATCGCGATTTCAGGATTCGATGCGTCCGCAGTGGACGTGATCGTGTTCGCGAAGGGCGGCGGCTGCAGCGGCCAGGCGGGCGCGATCCGCCACGGCCTCGCCCGCGCCCTCGTGGCGGCGGACGGTAACCTGCGCGCCGCGCTGAAGAAGGCCGGCTGCATGACACGCGACAGCCGCATGAAGGAGCGCAAGAAGCCCGGTCAGCCCGGCGCCCGCAAGCGCTTCCAGTTCTCGAAGCGTTGATATCGGTCATGGCACTCGGTTTTCTCAAGAAGATCGCCGCGATATTCACGGGGAAGAAGGAAACTGGAGACTCATCCCGCCGTCAGCAGCCCAAGGGACAGGGCTCGGGCCGCAACCAGCGGCGCGGCGGCGGGAAGGGTCAGCAGCAGCCCCGCCAGCAGCAGGAACAGAAGAAGGGCCAGAGGCCCCAGCAGCAGCAACAGCGCCATCAGCAGCTTCCGAGGGGGGAGCGGCAGCGCCAGGGCCAGAAGGGCCAGGCGCAGCAGCAGCGTCCGAACCAGGACGCCGCCTCCCGCCAGGGACGCGGGTCGCGCAGGGGCCGCCGCAGGGGCGCTCCCGCCGTCGTCAACACCGCCCAGGGCCAGATGCGCCCGGGCGGCGAGGTGTCGGCGGAGGAGCTGGCCGCGCGCAAGGCCGCGCACGCCGCCTGGTCGCCGGAGTCGTTCGTCGTCGAGCCCGCCGAGGGCAAGAAGC
>CAMKJU010000009.1 GCA_946413265.1 uncultured Lentisphaerota bacterium | reverse complement strand
GTTCCATTCATTCCTGAAAAGCCATGCCGGAGGAGGCGTGGTTGAAAGAGAGACGAAAGCCGATTCACCGCCGCACGTCGCGGCAAAGCTTCTCGGCACGAAATGCTTGTCGTTATGCAGCTGAATGTCAATGACTCCACACAGGGCGCTTGCGGCGGCTGGCGTTTCAATCCTCTCCCATGCGCGGACGTTCTCGATGAAGTAGCGACCGCCGCGCCAGCCGTAAACAGTCTCGATCTCCGAAACTTCAAGAACGCCGTTCGTGTTCGCGTCACAGCCAAACGCAACTTCAAGGTTGTTCGTGGGCGTCCCCTCCAACTGGAAGTGAATTTGAACGTCCCTCACATCCGTGCGGCCCTCGTGGATCACCACGTTCGTTGACACCTCCGTATCGGCAAACGGCGACACATGCAACGTCGGAATTACGATCTGCCTTGCAAACGCCCCAGACGCGAAGAAAGCGCCAACAACCAGGAGCAGTGCTTTCACGGCTCCTCCTTCACGCCCTGCCACGGACGGCGCTTCGCGTTTCCGAAATGGTTCCTCACGGCAAAGAGTGTACCATTTCCGCGCTCCGACGGCAACGGCTTTTTCGCGTTCGTGGCAAAAGTGCCCGAAACCGCGATTGTATTTTCGCTGCCATCGCCGACAAACCAGCAATGCGTTTTTCGCTTCATTTATAGGGGGCGCGAGGGTCAGACACGATTGGTGGAGTAAGAGTGGTGGAGTGACTGAATTTTTGGTAAACTGTCTGCCATGCGACGCCCAAGGAACTTTCAAACGGACAGATACTACCACCTGGTAAACCGGGTGGTCCATCGCGCCTTTTACCTGAATGAGTATGAGCCATGGCATGAAGTTACTCCACCACTCCCACTCCACCAATAGGGTCCCTCTGGCCCCTCGAAGCGCGCGCTCTTCTGGCGGCTCTACCACCGCGAGGAGCTCAACGGCGACGCGACGACCGACATGTTCCCGTTCATCACGCGCGACGAGAAGAAGGACGGCTACCGCAAGACCTCGTTCTTCTGGCGCCTGTTCCGCTACGAAAGCGACCCGAAGAAGGGCACGAGCCTCGACCTCTTCTTCATCCCGCTCCTTCGGCCGTGAATGAATGAAAAATCGCGCATGGCGTTTCTCCAGCACACGGGCGGCATTTTTGGTATAATGTAAGCCGTCATGCATACAGTCCTTCAACACCCGCTGGTAAAGCACCGCGTCACGCTGATGCGCGACATCAACACGAAGCCGAAGCAGTTCCACGAGTCTGCATCATGAAGAAATCAATCCAGTTCGCAGTTGCACGGCTTGTCGTGCTGGCGTTGGCGTCATTGCTTATGGCCGTCAACTATCGCACGTTCGTCGAGTGGGGCGGACTGTATCCCGCGGGCGCCACCGGGCTTTCGATGCTCCTCCAGCGCGTCCTGCAGCGTCTCTCCGACGCGGCGGGGTTTGGCTGGACGGTGCCGTTTTCGCTAATTAACTTCGCACTGAACGCGATTCCGGTATGGATCGGTTTTAGGTTCATCGGACGGCGCTTCACGCTTTATTCGCTCTATGTGATCTTCCTTACGGGGTTCTTCACGGATATCCTGCCGGTGGACACGCTCACGTCGTTCGTGCCCGCGAACGACCTGATGCGGCTCAAGACCGACCCGTTCGTGACGAGCCTGTTCGGCGGCGTGTCCTTCGGCTTCGGCATGGCGCTGTGCCTCAGGTGGAACGCCACGACTGGCGGCACGGACTTCATCGCGATCTACCTGTCCGAGCAGAAGGGACGCGAGACGTGGAACATCATCTTCGCCATCAACGCCGCCATCCTCCTTGCTGGCGGGTTTGTGTTCGGCTGGACGGGCGCTCTCTACTCCATCGTCTACCAGTTCGTGTCGCTCCAGGTCATCCACCTGATGTACCGCGCCTACCAGTACCAGACGCTGCTCATCGTGACGAACCAGCCGAAGCGCATCTGCGAGGCCATCCACAGGCTAAGCCACCACGGCGCAACGGTCATAGACGCGCACGGCAGCTATCTCGGACACAAGACCTCTCTCGTCTATTCCGTCGTCGCCGCCGACGACACGAGCCGCATCTACGCGATATGCAAGAAGATCGACAAGGCCGCCTTCGTGAACACGATCAGCACGTCGCGCGTGATCGGCAGGTTCTACATGCGCCCGCGCGACTGAGAATCCCGCGCATCCCTTTGTGTTGGGTTATCTCCAGCCGATGATATTACGGTGCTGTCGCCTTGACACGGAGATTGCTATACGCCTAGCATGAAAGCTGACATGCAAGGCACTGACGGAACTTGCGTTTTTAGACGCCGCGAGGATAAAATCCATCGGTACGGCGGCGTTGAAGGGTTGCACGGAATTGCAATCGCTTGTTCTGCCTCCAAGTCTTGAGTCCATTGGAGACGAGGCGTTCATGGGTTGTTCGTATCTTGACGGCGTGATCGTCCCTAGGAGTGTGAAGCGCGTAGGGGCGGGGGCGTTCAAGAACTGTACGGGTTTCTCGGCTGCGCAAATCGAGCATGTCGTGGAATCATTGGGCGACGAGGCATTCTACGGGGATTGGTGTATTGCCGAGGTAGACATACCCTCTACCGTCATAAACATCGGTGTGAATGCCTTCGGCGGCGACAGCTCAATCATCCGCATTGGTTTGCGTGGTGACTCCCGTATGGAGTCCGCGATATTCTCCAACTACAAGAACATAAGGGAAGCAACGGTCAAGTACGGGAACGGGAATATTGTTGACGGATTGTTTAAGGGATGCTCACAGCTGACGGATGTTCATTTTCAGGGAAACTGCCATGGGTTGATAAGGGATGGCGTGAATCTCTACGATGGTACGACGAGTTCCCTTGTCACTTACGTCGAGCAGACTTCGACAGGATGGGACGGCACGCCAGGATCGCATTCCCTGCCGCAGGCGTGGCCGCTTACTGGGTCATTCAGGACTTTCCGGCTTGATAGCCTTGCCTTCTCGGACGGAGTTGAAAAGACATGGATAAACGGCAACAAGGACTGGGCTCATATTGAGTTTGAGGTTGAGGGGAAGGGAAACCATGTGCTTGAATGGACGTATGCAAAGGACGAAAGCGGCTACAGCGATCCGGACTGCGGATGGGTCAGCGAAGTGGTTTGGACGCCGCGCCTTGAGACGATTAACGACTATCTCAACTGTACGAATGTGGTATTTTCGTCTGATGCGGTGGCCTGGAGCGGCGTCACGGACGTTTCGCACGATGGTTTTGGAGCCATGCGCTCGGGTGCGATTGGTGACAATGCGGAAAGCCGGATTGATGTTGTGGTTGATGGTGCGGGAACCATATCGTTCTGGTGGCGTTCGGACTGCGAGGCATCGTTCAAGACGTATGTCCTTGGCCATCTGTCTTTCTTCGTTGATGGCGGCGAACAGGACTTTGTAAACGGGCATTCAGATTGGGCCCAAAAGACGTTCCATGTGAATGGTGACGGGACGCATACGCTTTCGTGGGTGTATGTCAAAGACGAAGAAGGGGTGTCGGGAGCAGATTGCGCGTGGCTGAATGAAGTTGTGTGGACGCCGACAGGAACTCTGACGGGGCTGGAAGCGTGGTTGGCGGAGCGGAATCTCACGGCGGATGCACGGGCGGCGAACGGACGCACGGCGGCGGAGTGCTATGCGTTGGGGCTTTATCCGGCGGATGCCACGAATGACTTCCGAATCTTCTCTATTGAACTGGTGAATAGCAAGCCGAAGGTGGAGTGGGAGCCGAAGGTGAACCGCTGGACGGGCGCGGAGATACAGGCTGTGTTGAAGGGGGCGGAGAGGCTGGATGGCGAGTGGAAGGCGTTTGAAGGGGCGACGGCGGCGGAGAAGGCGGCGATGCGGTTCTTCAAGGTGGTGGTGGTGGTGCAGTAGGGGGGGCGGCTCGCCCGGAGGGCTCGCCCCACCAGGCGGCGCGCTCGGTGATCGCGCCCTACCGCTTTGCGGCTCGCCCCACCTTGCGGCGCGCTCGGTGATCGCGCCCTACCAGACTCCCGTCGCCGCCAAGATGGCGGCTCTCCCAGTTAGTGCGCCGCTAAGATGGTGGCTCTCCTAGGCGGTCTGTTTTTGGTATAATAATAACCATGTCAAACACAGTTAGAAAGTTTTCGTGCCGCACGGCTCTCATGATCGTGGGGGTATCTGCGGCGTTACCGTGGGCCATCGTGGCATGTGCCGCTGAGAAGCGTCCCGTCGTGCAACAAAATCCTGCAACGTGCGAGATGCGGCTTATGTCCTACAACATCCGCCACTGCGCAGGTGCGGACAAGCGGGTTGACGTTCCACGCATAGCGGAAGTGATCAAACGCGAGAAACCTGATTTCGTCGGGCTCAACGAAGTCGACAGATGTGTAACGCGTTCTCATGGCATAGACATACCGAAGGAACTGGGCGCTCTGACGGGACTACACGCCACCTTCGCACAGGCGATCCCGCTGCAAGGCGGCGGATACGGCAACGCCGTCCTCTCCCGCGAGAAGCCGCTGTCCGTATTGCGCGTCCCTCTGCCCGGAGGGGAACCGCGCGTCCTGTTGCTCTGCGAGTTCACGAACTTCTGGTTCGGCACGTCGCATTTCGCGCTCCAGGAGACAAACCGGTTGCAGACGGTGGAGATCACCCGCCGCGTTGTGAGGGAGAAGACTGCGGAAAAGCCGGTGTTCATCACGGGCGACTGGAACTGTACCCCAGAATCTGCCCCAATCAAGTCGCTGCGCGAGTACATGAAGATCATCTCCAGCGAGAATGTCCGCACGTTCCACGGTTGCAGGAAACATGCGTCGGATTCCGAAGGCTGCATCGACTACATCGCGGTTGACAAAGCCTCGTCCTCGCGCGTTAAGGTGAAGGAGGCGCACGTTACGTCCAACATCGTAGCCTCCGACCACAATCCTGTTATTGTGACGGTCGATATGGCGAACCCCGGCAATCATTTGCATTGATATTTGTGTCAATTGTGAACAATTGAGATTTGTGAACAGTGAAATAATGAGATGAAGAAGAGTTCCCATCGTACCATCCGAGGCATCCGCATCCTCTACGAGGACAAGGACGTGATCGTCGTGGAGAAGGCGGCGGGCGTTCTCTCGCAGGCCACCCGGTGCGGCGCATCCGCGCGGCTGCGGGAGCATACGGTGGAGGATGCGCTCGGCGACTGGGTGCGGAAGGGACAGGCGAAGAGCCGTCTGCGCGTGTACCTTGTCCATCGGCTCGACCGCGATACATCGGGCGTGATGATGGTGGCGAAAAGCGAAGAGGTGCAGGACTACTTCCGTTCGAACTGGAACGAACTGACGGAAAAGACGTACCTTGCGCGCGTTGAGGGCAAGATGGACGCGCCGTCCGGCGTGTTTGAGAGCTATCTCTGCGAGAATCCGAAGACGCTCAATGTTTATAGCGTGTCCGATCCCGCGCGTGGCAAGTTTGCGCGCACGGAGTGGGAGGTGATGTCGGAAGGACACGGCACGTCGCTCGTGAGAATCGCCCTCAAGAGCGGACGCCGCAACCAGATCCGCGTACACTTCGCCGAGGCAGGACATCCCGTCTGCGGCGACGTGCGGTATGGGACGGGCGGAGATCGCGGATTATGCCTTCATGCCTGGCGTCTGTCGTTCATACATCCACGGACGCACGAAACCTGCACGTTCGAGGCACCGCCGCCGCGCTGGGCGGAAATCGCAAAGGAGGGAACATGAACAGACTACTAATAGCAACAATCGCATCTATCCTTACAGGAGGAACGTTCGCCATGTCTTGGTTCGGTTCAAAAGATGCGTCGTGGAACGACTACGACGCCGCCTTGCGCAAGGGACTCCCGCGCACGGCGACGAACGTCCTCGAGAAAATCGAGCGCAAGGCCATGGCGGAGCGTAATTGGCCGAGTGCGGCGCGCGCCATCATCACGCGCGCGAACGTGGAGAAGGGCATCCGCGACGAGGCGGCGAAGGACTGGCTGACGGCTTTCGCGGCGCGCGTCGACGCCGCGCCCGCAGAGCTGCAGGGCGTGCTCCAGCTTCATCTCGCGCACGTATACCGCGACGAGTCGCGTCCCTGGCGCTGGGGCGGGGCGCGTCCCACGAAGCTTTCGGACGCAGCCGCCACGAACCAGCCGCCGTGGGCGCCGGAGCGCCTGAACGACACGCTCGAAAAACAGTTCGCGAAGGTGCTTGCTCATGCGGATGAGTTAAAAACGCTCCGAGTGGAGGACTGGAAATATCTTCTGTCGAACGGCAACTTGCCTGACACCTACCGGCCCACGCTCTTCGACATAGTCGTACACGACATCGTGGACTTCTACGGCGAGACGATTCCCGATAAGGCGCTAGAGAAGGGCCTCGCACTGCTTGACAGCCTCATCGCGTTCCACCGCAACGACGCCACGAAGGACGCCCTGGCGGACGCTGAGCTCGCGCGTCTCCGCTACGAACATTCCTTCGCCCTGCTGCCGGACAAAGAGCGCGACGCGCGCTACGCGGCCGCGCTCGACGCATTCATCGCACGCTACCTCGAAGTGACGGAGGTGTCAGCGCTCGCTGTCCATGCCCGCGCCGAGCTGTTGGAGCAGGCCGACGAGCTCGTGGGCGCGTACGCGAAGGCGGCGACCGGCGTAGCGCGCTGGCCGGAGAGCGTGGGAGGACGCCTCTGCACGAGCCTGATGGGTAATCTTGAGAAGCCCGATTTCTCCGTGGAGACAGAATCGACCTGGAACGCGCCGTGGCCCGATATTGCCGTCAGCTCCAAGAACATGACGAACCTTTTTTTCCGCATCGTGCCAGTCACGTTTGAAGAGATCCGCGACAGCAGCGTATGGGACAACGGCTACTACCGCGCGTCCGACATGCTGAAGCGGCACGCGAAGGACGCCTCCGCCCGCACGTGGCAGGTCGCATTGGAAGATCCACGCGACTACAAGGCGCACGAGGCGAAGTTCCCCGTGCCGACTGATCTCGCGCCAGGTCACTACGCGCTTTTCGCGGCGATGGACGACACGTTCGGCGACAAGGACACGCCTCTCTTCACCCGCATCGTAACCGTGACCGACCTCGCGCTTGCGCATGCCGGGGACAACGGCTCGCTGCGCGGTAAGGTGTGGCGCGCGGAAAGCGGCGAGCCGGTGGCTGGCGCAACCGTGGAAATCTGGGAAGCGAAGAACGGACGCACATACACGCTCGTGCAGACGCTCAGGACGGAGACGGACGGCTCGTTCAAACTTGTCAAGGACCGCGTCTATGGCTACTTGCGCGTGCGGAACGGGGATCAGGCGGCGTTGTCGCTCTCCACTGTCAGCTCGGGATCGAACTACAACGAAAACGAAACGTTTGGGCATGTCGACGTGCTCACGGATCGCGCGATCTACCGTCCGGGCCAGACGATCCACTTCAAGGGCGTGGCGTTCTGGGCCGACCCGCACAAACGAGATTTCCGCGTGTTGCCTGAAACGCCGGTCGTGGTGGACTTCACGGACCCCAACGGCAAGCCCGCAGGTTCCCTGAAACTGAGGACGAACCCGTGGGGTTCGTTCCATGGAGAGTTCACGGCACCGCGCGGGCGCCTGACCGGGAGTTACACGATCAAGGCGCGAGCATACGACGGGTTCGACTGGGTTTCCTCTCAGAATGAAGTGCGCGTGGAGGAGTACAAGCGGCCCAAGTTCAGTGCCGCGTTCGAGCTGGGCAGCGGAGAGGGCGTGTTGGGCCGGGCGGCAACCATCAAGGGATTTGCGCGCACGTATTCCGGTTTGCCCGTGCAGGGCGCGCGCGTGACGTGGCAGGTCTGGCGGCGCACGATCTACTCGCACTGGTGGTGTTGGCTCTGGGGCGATGCCGACCGCGAAGACGATGGGTGTTTAGCCACTGGCGAGACGGTGACGGACGCCGATGGTGCGTTCACCGTCACGTTCGTGCCAAAGGCATCCCCGACGGCCGACCTCTCGGGCGAGCCGACGTTCGAGTTCTCGGTGTCGGCGACGGTGGTGGATACGGCGGGAGAGACGCACGCGGCCGAGACGCAGTTCAGCGTCGGGACGGTCGCGTGGCGCGCATCGGCGGGCGTGACCGACCGGTGGCTCATGGTGGACGGAGCGGGGAAGCGTGCGTCCGTGCCGGCATACGTCTCACTCCACACGCTCGGCTTCAAGCCCGTGCGCGGGAAGGGCACGCTGCGCGTATTCGCGCTGAAGGGTCCGGCCAAGCCGGTACGCAAGCCGGCGGGCGGCAGTTTCAATGACGTCTACGGGAGTCGCCTCAAGGCGAAAGCAGAACCGAAGCCGTGGAACTGGGAGCGCTGGGAACCAGGTGCGGAGGTGCTGTCGCGCGCCGTAGAGACGGACGAGAAGGGCGAGTGGAAGGACACGCTCGAATTGCCGGCGGGCGCGTACCGTCTCGTGTTCGAGGCGAAGGACCCGCAGGGGAAGACCGTAAAGGCGATGGACACCTGCGCCGTGTTCGACGCGTCGGCGCCGCACTGCGCGTTTGCGGCACCGGAGTTTTTCCGCGTGAAGGATCACAACGTGAAGGTGGGCGATGCGATCCGCATCTACTGGGCGAGCGGATATGCGACGGGCTACTGTCGCCTCACGCTCACGCAGAACGGCAAAACGCTCTACGACCGCACGACCGACCCCGCGAAGCCGGTCCACTACCTTGAATTTCCCGTCACTGACGCGAACCGCGGTGACATCAAGGTCGAAACCGAGTTCCTGCGCGAGAACCGTCTCTACCGACAGGACGCACGCATCAGCGTACCGTGGGACAACATGGACCTCAAAATCACGCGCGAGCACTTCACAAGCAAGCTCATGCCGGGTGCGGAGGAGAAGTGGACGTTCAAGGTGAGCGCGCCGTCGGAGATGGTGGCGCTCATGTACGACAAGTCGCTCGATGCGTTCGTCGGGCACAACCCCCAGTTCCCGTTCTGGTGCTATTTCACGCCCAGGATGCGTTCGTCCCTCACCGTGAGCCTCCAGAACCAGTGTGAGAGCCTGTACCACTTGGGCGGACACTTCCCGGGTGGGTGTGGTACTGCGGAAGCGACATGGCGAAAGTGGAATGCCTCGACGCAGGCGGTTCGGATGGGTTCCGAACGTAAATCGAAGGCACTAGGGGGTGTCATGATGGAGATGGCGGCCGATTGCGCCGCGCCGATGGAGGCTGGCGTTGCAATGTGTGCCATGGCGCCTGCCGCAAAGGAGAATGCAGCAGAATCTCCCCAAAAAGAGCCGGATGTCCCCGCTCGGAAGAACCTGCAGGAGACTGCGTTCTTCCTGCCGACGCTGGAGACTGACGCCGATGGCCGCGTGAGCTTCACGTTCACCGTGCCCGATGCGCTGACGGGCTGGAAGTTCTTCGCGCTCGCGCATGACAAGGGCCTGCGCAGCGGCATTCTCCGCGATGATACGATCGTCACCACGAAGCCGCTCATGTGCGAGCCGAACGCGCCGCGTTTCGTACGCGAGGGGGATGACTTCCTCTTCGCCGTGAAGGTCACGAACACGGAAGACACCCCGCAGAAGGGCACGGTATCACTCGCATTCGAAGAAATTGTCGATAGTCGAGAGGCGAATGTCGAACCGGATGTCGGCCGGCGGCCGTCGAATGTCGTTCTTCAAAACCCGATCCAGCCATTCACCCTCGCCCCTCACGAGTCAAAGAGCTTCTCCTTCCGCCTGGCGATCCCCGACGGATGCGGTTTCCTCAAATATACGGCGCGCGCGAAGGGCGAGACGTTTGCCGACGGTGAGGAGGGCTGGTTGCCCGTCCTCTCACGCAGCATTCTCGTGCGCGAGGCCGTGCAGCTTCAGGTGCGCGGCGCGGGCACGCGCACGTTCGCGCTCTCCAACCTGCTCGCGAGCGCGCAGTCGGATTCAATCCGCCATGTGGACCTCACGGTGCGCGCTGTGTCGCGTCCTGCGTGGTACGCCGTATTGGCGCTTCCATACCTGATGGAGTTCCCGCACGAGTGCTGCGAGCAGACTTTCAGCCGGTACTACGCGAACGCGCTTGCGTCGTTCATCGCCAATTCCGATCCGCGCATCCGCGAGACTTTTGAGAAGTGGAAGGCGGCGGGCGGCGATACGCTGAAGAGTCCGCTTGAACAGAACGAGAATCTCAAGACCATCGCCCTCGACTCCACGCCGTGGGTGCGCGAGGCTGCGGACGAGGCGGCCTCTCGCCGCCGCGTGGGACGGCTGTTCGAGACGGAGCGCCTCGCGTCCGAACAGACGCGCTGCCTTGAAAAGCTCATGAAGGATCGCAACGGCGACGGCCTCTGGCCGTGGTTCCCGGGAGGACCTTCGTCGGACGGCATCACGCTCTACATTCTCACCGGCTTCGCGCGCCTCAACCGGCTCACCGGCGCGGCGTATCCAGACTGTTTCGTCTCCGCGTGCAAGGCGCTTGACGGCGAGGTGGTCGCGGAAGTCAAACGGCGCGTCAAGGAGGCAAAGCGCCTCAAGGTGAAGTTCCACGCCACCGGCTGGGACGTGCAGTGGCTGTACCTGCATTCGTTCAAGGGCGTGCCGGCACCTGACGCGGATACGAAAAAACTCCTCCTCTCGCACATCGCGGACGAGTGGCTCGACTTCGGGCTCGAGACGCAGGCGTATGCCGCCATCGTCTTGCACCGCTACAGGAAGAGCGGGAAGAAGGATGTTGCGAAGGACGTCATCGCCTCCTTGAAGGAGCGCGCGATCGTGTCCGATGAAATGGGCATGTACTGGAAGCGTGGGAGTTTCTTCTCGTCAAGCCTATTCGCTGCTCCCGTTTCCACGCAGGCCGCGATCATTGAGGCGTTCATGGAGGTGACGGGCGACGAGGAGAGCGTAGATGCCTGTCGCGCATGGATGCTCAAGCAGAAGCAGACGCAGAACTGGAGTTCCACGGCGTCTACGGCGGACGCGATCTACGCGATTCTCCTCGGCGGCGGTCGCGGGGCGACCGCCCTACCGGGTGGTACGGACCTGCTTGTGGGCGATACGCTCGCGACGGTTACGCTCGGAGGCAAGGAGGTGCCGAAGGTGAACGCCGAGGCGGGTACGGGCCTCTACACGCACAGGGTGCCGGCGGCGGAGATCAAGCCGGAGATGGGGGAGATCACGTTCTCGAACGACGCGAAGGGTGGCGTGGCCTGGGGTGGCGTCCACTGGTCGTACTTCGAGGATGTCCTGAAAGTGCGCGCGCACGAGCCGAAGGAACTGCACGTAGAGAAGAAGTACTACCGTAAGGTACGTGGCGCCGAGGGAACGCGTCTCGCGCCGATTGAGGGCGTGCTGGAGGTCGGCGACGAACTCGTCGCGCGGATTGTCCTTACTAGCGACCGCATCCTCGAGTACGTTCACGTGCAGGACGAGCGTCCCGCGTGCGCGGAGCCGGTGGACGTGCTTTCGAGTTACCGCTGGCAGGACGGCGTGGGCTACTATCAGTCCACGCGCGATACGGCCACGCACTACTACATCGATCGCCTCGGGAAGGGCACGTTCGTGCTCGAGACCTCGTTCCGCGTGCAGCAGCGCGGCGCGTTCGTGGGCGGCCTCGCTACGGTCCAGTGCATGTACGCGCCCGAATTCACGGCCCATTCCTCTGCTGAGCGCGTGGAGGCTAAGTCGCCGATTAAAAAATAACAACAACACAGTAGGGCGGCATTGATGATGCCGCCGATTGCGGCGGTTTCATCGAAACCGCCCTACCATGCGTTGCTTTTGTACGTTTTGCCGTTGACATTTGCGACACAAAATGCTATACTGTCACAATGTTTCTTTCACCAAAGAAGGACAATTGAATGAACAAGCTGTGTTTTACGGCCGCTGGTGTGGCTTTGACGGGACTTTCCGCGTTCGGCGCGGGCTTCGCACTTTACGAGGGTTCGGCCTCGGGTACGGCGCTTGGCGGCGCGGTAATGGGTAAGGCGCAGGATGCGTCGGCCCTGTTCTACAACCCGGCCACGATGTCGGACTTCACGAACGTGGTGGTAACGGCCGGTTTCGTGACGGAGCACCCCACGGCGGACACGGCCATCAACGGACACCACGGCCGCAAGATGGATCCGGGCGCTTTCGTGCTGCCGCACACCTACGTGGTGGTGCCGCTCCCATACGACTTCTCCTTCGGTCTCGGCTTCGCGCCGGAGTTCGGTCTTGGCACGCACTACAACCAGGACTGGGAAATGGCCTGGAACACGCGCTCGACCTTCGTGGAGGGACTGACTTTCAACCCGAACATCTCCTACCGCATTACGGACAAATGGAGCGTGGCGGCGGGCATCCGCCTTCTGTACTTCGAGTTCGACCAGTACTCAAGCCCGCAGGCCGTGAGCGACGGCAACTACTACGGCTCCATGCGCAACCACCTGAAGGGCGACAACGGCTTCACTGATTGGGGCTGGGAACTTTCCACGCGCTATCGTTTCACGGACACGATCTCCGCAGGCGTCCTCTACAAGTCGTACATCGACACGAAGGTGAAGGGCTACAATCACACGCGCGTGAAGTCCCGCAACTACTCGGCCGCGGAGGCTCAGGCTCAGGCGCAGGCCGACGCGGCCGTGCGCGAGCGCCTTACGGCGATGGGTCTTGCCGGTACGCCCTACTGGGATGCCTACTATGCCCAGGCCATGCAGCAGGTCAGCGCCCAGGCCAATGCGCAGGCGCACCAGGCGGTCGATACGTCGCTTTCCTCCGCCGCTGCGGAAAACACTGGCCATGCAAGTGCGGAAATCCGTCTCCCGCAGTCGGTCACAATCGGCGGCAACTGGGACGTGACCGATACCGTCCACCTCGGCTCGGCGCTGACCTGGACGGAATGGTCCTCCATGCCGAGGATTAACTTCCATCTTCCTTCCGGCGTCAAGACCACGAAGCTTAACTGGCACGATGTCTACCGCATCGGCTTTGGCGGCGCGTGGGATTTCCACGAGAACTTCACGCTGCTGGGCTCATACGTGTACGACATGGATCCGTGCAGCCACCGCCGCAACAACGGCTCCACGATGCTTCCTCCCGGAGACCGCCACATCGGCACGATCGGTCTCCAGTGGCACTACGGCAATCTGGACGTGACGGTCTGCTACGGCCTCGTGTTCATGATGTCGCACGACGCATGGTTCACCGATTCGCTCGGCAACGACTGGAAGTTCGACACGCACAACGGCCTCTCCCAGTCCGCCGGCGTCTCCATCAGCTACCGCTTCTGATCTGCTCGCAAGAACGCCGCACGTAACCGGTTACTCATCTGCATCCATCCAAAAGCGCATGAAAAATGCGTTCCCCTTCGGGGAAGCGACACTCATGTCGCTTCCTGATTTGAAGCGGCGAGAGCGCCGCTTCCCCGACGGGGACCTTCTAGTATCAGTTTTTGGGTAGATGCAGTTGAGTGACCGATTACCGCTGCACGGCTTTGCACAATGCGCGGTTTTTTGATAAACTTAGCGCATGAAAACCTCAGCACTCGTGTTGGCCGCTGCGGCGTTGAGCGCCGTTTTCGCGGAAGAACGCCGCATTGACGGCACTGAATGGCAGGACCTCTCGCGCATGAGCCTCGGTCGCGAGAAGACGCGCGCGGCGTTCGCGCCGTTCGCGAATGAACGTGCCGCGCTTGAAATCCTCCCGTGGAAGACGGATCGGCAGATCTGCCTCGACTCCGACACGGCGTGGAAGTTCAAGTGGGTGAAGGAGCCCTCGCTGCGTCCGGTCGGCTTCGAGAAACTGGATTATGACGTCTCCGGCTGGGAGACGATCAAGGTGCCGTGTTCGTGGCAGGCGTACGGCGCGAACGGCAAGGGCGGCTGGGGCACGGCGCTCTACACGAACTCCCGCTATCCGTTCAAGATGAATCCGCCCTACGTGATGGACGAGCCGCCGAAGAACTTCACCAACTACGACGCGCGCAACCCCGTGGGCTCGTACCGTCGCGACTTCGAGCTGCCCGCGTCGTGGAAGGGCGACCGCGTGTTCCTCAAGTTCGACGGCGTCGATTCCTTCTACTACCTGTGGGTGAACGGGAAGTACGTCGGCTTCACGAAGGACAGCCGCTGCGCCGCCGAGTACGACGTGACGGACATCGTGAAGCCCGGCAAGAACACGGTGGCACTGGAGGTGTACCGCTACAGCGACGGCTCGTACCTCGAGGACCAGGACATGTTCCGCCTCTCCGGCATCTTCCGCTCGGTGTGGCTCGTGCGGCGTCCGCAGACCTACATCCGCGACTTCTTCGCGCGGGCGAAGCCGGCGCAGGAGGGCAAGTACGACGGAGACTGGACGCTCTCTGTCGAGAGCGAATGTAACATGGAAAATGTAAAGTGTAAAATGGCGGACTTGGCGGTTAAGGCGACTCTGTACGACATGGATGGGAATGTTGTGCCGATGGAAAAGAAAGAGGAGCGTCGAGAGCGTAACAACGATGACGTTTCCTCAATTTTACATTTTACATTTTACACTTTGCACTCTCCCCGCCTCTGGAGCCACGAGACTCCGAACTGTTACAAGCTCGTGCTTTCACTGGAGGCGGTCGCGGGGCGACCGCCCTACCAGGAGGCCGTCGGTAGGGCGGGCGCCCCGCGCCCGCCGCTCGAATGCGTTTCTACGCTCTTCGGGTTCCGCGAAAGCAAGATCATCAACGGACGCTACTGCCTCAACGGCAAGAAGGTGAAGCTCTGCGGCGCGAACCGCCACGAGACGGATCCGATGTTCGGACACTACTGTCCGCACGAGCGCCAGGAGGAGGACGTGAAGCTCCTGAAGCGCGCGAACTGCACGCTCGTGCGCAACTCGCACTATCCGCAGGACGACTACTGGTACTATCTCTGCGACCTGAACGGCATTGCGCTCATGGATGAGGCGAACGTGGAGACGCACGGCATGGGATACGGGAAGGGCTCGTCGAGCCACGACCCGCGCTTCACGCTCGCGACGGTGTGGCGCAACATGAACATGGTCGAGCGCAACAAGAACCATCCGTCCGTCCTCTTCTGGAGCCACGGCAACGAATCGGGCCCCGGCAAGAACTTCAAGGCGGCCGACGACGCGGTACACGCTCGCGACTGGTCGCGTCCCACGCACTACGAGCGCGACTGGTCGGCCTCCGACATCGACTCCAACATGTATCCGTCCGTCGATCATGTCCGCCGCCGCGCCGCCGACACGAAGTCGAAGCGTCCGTACTTCCTCTGCGAGTACGCGCACAACATGATGAACGCGATGGGCAACCTGAAGGACTACCAGGACGCCTTCGAGAGTTCCGACGTGATCATCGGCGGCTGCATCTGGGACTGGGTCGACCAGGGCCTCTACAAGAGTGTAAAGTGTAAAATGGAAAATGGAAAATGGGAGGAGCGGATGATCATCGCCTACGGCGGCGACTTCGGCGACGCGCCGACGGACGGACAGTTCGTGATGAACGGCTGCATCCTCTCCGACCGCGCCCTCGAGCCCGCGTACTGGGAGATCAAGCACGTGTACCAGCCCGTTGCGGTGGTGGCGGATGGCGCGGCGGTCGCGGGGCGACCGCCCTACCAGGAGGCCGCCGGTAGGGCGGGCAGCCCTCTGCCCGCCGAAATAAAGACCGTCACCATAAAGAACAAGCAGTTCTTCAGGTGCATGAATCGTTTCGATGTGAAAGAGACGGTTCTCGTGAACGGCAAGGCCGTTTCCTCGCGGATGATCGATGTCTCCGATATCGGTCCGCGCGGCGAGAAGACCGTGGAGCTCCCCGCCGCCGCGCATGAGGCGAACAAGCCCGGCAACTCGGTTTCCGTGCGGTACGAGTTCATCGCGAAGGAGAGCGAGGGCTTCATCGAGAAGGGGTATGTCGTCGCCAACGACCAGATCGACCTGCCGAACGACAAGCGCGCGCAGGCGCTCGGGATGAAGCTGATGGACATGATGGTGCGCAAGGAGGACGGACGGGTCGAGTTCCTGGTGCCGACCGGCGGCGTTGCGTCGGTCGCGTTCGACCGCGCCACGGGCGCGCTCGTCTCGTACAAGGTCAAGGGCGTGGAGCGTCTGCTCGCGCCGATGGTGCTGGACGCCTACCGTGCGCCGAGCTCGAACGAGCTCCGTCCGGCGGCGCAGTGGAGCCAGTGCGGCTGGCGCAACTTCCGACAGAAGGCGATTTCCTTCGGCGAGGTCTGGAGAGACGACGACGACGCGCACGCGCTCGCGTTCACGGTGGAGGTGGAGTGCCGGGGCGAGGCCAAGGAGTCGCTGGTCAACTACGGGCGGCCGGGCGGACACATCGAGGCGAAGGGCGCGCCGTCGCGTGTTTCGGCGCCGTACTTCCGCGCCGTCCTGCGCTGGCGCGTCAATGGCGACGGCAAGGTGTCGTGCCGCAGCGAGATCCGTCCCGTCGGCTTCAACCGCGAGCTGCCGCGCATCGGCTGGCGTTTCGTCCTCCCGCTCGACTTCGCGCAGGTGGAGTGGTTCGGACGCGGTCCGTTCGAGAACTACCGCGACCGCAAGTCCGGCGCGTTCAGGGGCCTTTGGACGACCGACCTCACGACGTTCGTGATGCCGTACGCGCGTCCCGAGGACGCCAACAACTTCGAGGAAACCGACGCCGTGACGCTCTCGGGCGCGAAGGGCGCAATCGGCTTCGCGACGCTCGGCGCGCCGTTTGCGTTCACCGCGATTCCATATTCGCCGACGGAGATCATCGCGGCCTCGCACCCGCCGGAGCTGCCGCCGATCACCAAGGTCGAGTTCGGCATCTTCGCGGAGACGCGCGGACTCGGCGGCGCGAGCTGCGGTCCGGGGCCGATGAGGCGCGACATCATCGACACGTCGAAGAACTACCGCCTCGACTTCGCGATCGTGCCGTATCGCGTGACGACCGCGCTCTCGGACGAGCCGTTCACGTTCCCGCCCGCGCCCGCGAACAGCTTCACGCAGTTCAAGCGCTACAAGGCGGCGGGCGCGTCGTCCGACGAGGCCAGCGAGCGCGAGGGCGCGAGCAACGCCTTCGACGGCGACATCTCGACCATTTGGCACACGCAGTGGAAGAAGCGCAACCCCGGCTATCCGCACTTCGTCATCGGCGACTACGGCAAGACGCTCGCGCTCAAAGGCGTCATCGCCGTTCCGCGTCAGGACATGGACCACGGACGCGTCCGCCGCTACCGCCTCGAGCTGAGCGACGACGCGAAGACCTGGCGCACGGTCGCGGAAGGCGAGCTTGCAAACACGGACGACCTCACGGAGATCACGTTCAAGCAGAAGGAGTCCGCACGGTACATCCGCTTCAACGCGCTTTCGCCGTGGGACAAGTCGCAGCCGTGGGCCTCCATGGCCGAACTCCAGCCGATGATTTCGGACAAGTAAGGAGGCCGGAAAATGCAGCACTTCGCGAAACTGGCAAGTCTTGCAATCGCGTCGGTCGGGGTCGCGTATGGCGACGCGATCCCGTTTTCCGCGATCCGCCTGCGCAAGCCCCACACCGACAGAGAAGAGGTATGGAACGGACTGCGCGAGCAGTTCGCGAAGTACCGTGCCGGCGTCGACGAGGTGTGGTTCTCGACGGGCATCAGTTTCCCGAAGATGGAGGAACACCGTGCCGCCGCCCAACGGCTCGCGAAGGCGTCGGATGACCTGCGCAAGATCGGCATTCTGCCGTCGCTCCAGATACAGGCGACGATCGGGCACGGCGACTCTTTCCTCTACTATGCGGACAACACCGGCATGACGTGGCAGGGATTCACGTCGGCGAACGGGGCCGTAGCGAAGGGGTGCAACTGCTTCCGCGCGCCGGGATTCCTTGCGTACATGAAGGAGATGGCCACGCTCTATGCCGCCGCGATGCGTCCTTATTCTGCGTGGATCGACGACGATATCCGCATCGTCAACCACGGAGGCCCTGGCTGGGGCTGCCACTGCGAATACTGTTTGGGGAAGTTCGCCGAGAAGGAAGGCAAGAAGCGCACGCGCAAGCAGCTGGTCGAGGAAATGAAGACCGACGCCGCGCTCGCCGCCCGCTGGCGCGCGTTCGCGTTTGAGGGCGAGGCCGAGCTGGTGCGCGTGATCGCCGAGGCGGTCCACGCGGCGTCCCCTGAAACGCGGATGTGCCAGCAACAGCCGGGACGTTGCTTCCCCGAACACCGCCTTCTCTACGAGGCGCACCATGCGGCGACGGGCCTGCCCGTGGGGATGCGTCCCGGCGCGGGCGCGTACTTCGACAGCGACGCGCGCGCGCAGATCGGGAAGGCGTATACGCTGGCACTCCAGATCGACACGATCGGCCCCTTGCCGTTCATCGACAGAATCTGTCCGGAGATCGAGTCGTGTCCGCGCTCCTTCGCCTGCCGCACAGGACAGGGCGTGCTCCTTGAGGCACTGGAGTCGCTTGCGCAGGGCATGAACTCCATTTCCGCGCTCGTGATGGACGCCGGATTCGAGACGCCGGAATGGTACGGCGACGAGATTCTTGCGCCGCTCGCGCGCAACGCGGCGATGATGAAGCGCTACGTGGCGCTGAACGAAGGCGCGGTGCGTTGCGGTTATGGGTTTGCGGGCGATCCTCCAGTCCAGCTTCTGACTGGTTCCCTGCCCCTCAAGCCGCTCATTCCCGGTGCGCGTTCGGACCTCGCGCGCATCGTCACCACGACCGCAGCGAAGGATGCCGTTGAAGCGGGCAAGGAGGCCGTGGAGCAGCTTCTCGCCGAAGATTTGCTGATCGACGGCGCAGCGGCGGAAACCCTCTTCAAGGCCGGATACGGCGCGGAAATCGGGCTTACGGGCTTTGCAGCCGCCAACGGGAATCTGCGCGAGCGGTTCTTGTCCGTACCCGTGAACAAAGGCTTCAAGGCGTGCGAAACGCCGGTGTCGGGTCAGACGCTCTTCTTGAAGCCCGCTCCGGGAGCCGTGGCCTTTTCCGAATATTACAGCGACGCGAACAACGCGCCGTTGAACCTGCCGGGATATGCGGCGGTGATGTTCGAGACGAAGGAGGGCCGCCGTCGCGTGGTGTTTGGGACACATGCGTTCACGGCGGCGCTCGCGATCGCGTCGGGCGACAGGGTGGGGCAGCTCCACCGTCTGGCGGACTGGGCGTCGCACGGCAAGTCGCCGGTTCTTCTGGAGACGCCGACGCGCTCCTTCGTTCAACCGCGCGTGCGGAAGGATGGTTCTCTCGCGTCCGTGGTGTTCGTGAACACGTCGATCGGGCGCACGCCGTCCGTGCGGATGCGCCTGCGCGGAGTTCCTGCGGATGCGACGAAGGCGGTGTGGTCGATGTTTGACGCGGAAGACGTTGTGCTTGATGTCACGCGCGACGGTGCCGATGTCCTCGTGACCTTACCACCAGTACCGGCTTGGACAGGCGGCTACCTCTTTCCGGTCGTAGCCCGTTAGCCCGCCGCCCGCGCCTTTGTTGCTTTCGCTGCTGGGAGATTAGGAGTCTCGGAGTTAAGGAGAATATTATAAATTCTCTCTCAAGCCTCCTAAACTCCAAAACTCCCAATAGCAAAAGCAAATAAGAGGGCTTTCTCTGAGCTCTCTGCTTCTCTGCGCCTCTGCGCGAGACTATTTTTGAGCAACACTTTAACGGACGGGCAGGTTGCGGTCGGCTAGGAACTTCTTCAGTTCCGGAATCCCGATGACATGGAAGTGGAAGACCGACGCGGCGAGAAGCACGTCGGCGCCCGCCTCGGCGGCCTCGGCAAAGTGCTCCATCGTGCCTGCGCCGCCAGATGCGACGACGGATGCGTCCGTGATCGCGCGGATCTTGCGGATGAGCGGGAGGTCGTAGCCCGTGCGCACGCCGTCCGTCGACTTGGAGGTAGGGAGAATGCAGGCGACGCCGAAGTCGTTGACCTGCTTTGCCCACTCGATCGCGTCCTTTCCGGTCGCGGTGCGTCCGCCGTCGATGAACACCTCGTAACCTGACGGCATTGCCGCGTTCTGAGCGACGTCGATGGCCACCGTCACTCGCTCCGGACCGAACGCGCGCACCATCTCCCCGATCATCTCCGGACGGCGGAACACGGCGGACGACGTGGAAACTTTGTTCGCGCCGGCCTTGAGGACCTCTTCGGCGGCCGAAGTGGAAGAGATGCCGCCGCCCATGGTGAACGGGACGGTGACCGCGTCGGCAACCTTGCGGACGACCTCCAGAAGGGTCTTGCGTCCCTCTACGGTGGCCGTGATGTCGAGCATTGCGAGCTCGTCGGCGCCTGCGGCGCAGTACGCGCGGCAGCATTCAACTGGGTCGCCGGCGTCCTTGATGTTTACGAAATTGACGCCCTTGACGACGCGTCCGTTGATCATGTCGAGACAGGGCATGATTGTAAGTTTGCGATCCATGTAGATCCTTTCTTTTTCTCCGTTGGGCGAAAGTATACCAAAAACCCGTCCGCGCGACAATGCCATGAACATTGGCAATATTGGCTCTTCCCAAAAAACGGGCGTGGGGGTTGCGCGGGAGGGCGTGAAATGATATACTGCCCCGCGTGATGAAAGCGACAAATTCTAAAAATCTGCCGTCCGGGGTGAGCCGGCGCGAATTCATTCTCTCCAGTCTCGCGGCGTCGTTTGTGGCGGGCTGCCGCACTGCGGATATCTTTGGAGGCCCCGCGCTGACGTTCGGCGTGGTGAGCGACATCCACGTGACAACGCCGGGTACGGAGGCTCGCTACGAGAAGGCGCTCCGTCTCTTCAAGTCGCGCGGCGCGGACGCCGTGATGGTGTGCGGCGACCTTGCCGACTGGGGCACGCTCAATTCTTTGCAGCTTGTGCGCGACGCCTGGAAGCGCGTGTTCGGCGACGGCGACGCGACCGTGCCGCTCCTCTGCACCGGCAACCACGACTTCGGCGGCTGGGGGTACGGCGACATGACGATGGACATGCACGCCTCGGGTCATTCCGAGGACGAGGCGGCCGTGAGGGCACCTGGCGGAATGAAGGCCGCGTGGGAGAAGATTTTCGGCGAGGCATACGCGCCGGTGCGTCTGCGCACCGTGAAGGGGTACAATTTCGTGTCGGCGGAGTACGCGGGCGAGGACGGCAAGCACCGTCCTGATGTGGCGGGGTTCCTCGTAGCATACGGCAGGCGTCTGCGCGACTCCGGCAAGCCATTCTTCTATTTCCAGCACCTGCCAATCAAGGGGACGACCGGCGACAGCGGACATCGCTCGGACGGTGGCAGCGTGTATCCCGTGCTGAAGACATTTCCAAACGCAGTCTCCTTTACGGGGCATACGCATCGTCCATTCGTGGACGAGCGCCAGATCTGGCAGGGCGAGTTCACGGCGATCGGCACGCCATCGCTTTCCTACCCCACGCTCGCCGGACACGAGAACGGCGGCACCTCGAAGCGCGACGGCTCGGCCACGAACGCGATGCCGATGATTCCAGTGCGTCGCGACCTCGAAGGCACGCAGGGCTTCTTTGTGAACGTGTACGAGGATAGGATTGTCGTGGAACGCATCGACGTGGAGGCGGACGAATGGGACCGCGAGGTCGCTCCCGCGTGGATCATACCGCTTGCGGGCGCGAAGCCATACGCCTGGTCCGAGGCGGAGAAGCGCGTGCCCGTGCCAGTGTTTCCAGAGGGGGCCTCCGTGCGGTGTTCGATGCGAAACACGGAAAACCGTCAGGGCAAGTGGACGATTGTGATGACGTGCGAGTTCCCGTCGGCGACCGTGCCCGAGGGATGGCGCGTGTTCGACTACGAGATCCGCGCCGTGCCGAAAGACGGTTCGGAGCCGCTTGTGAAGCGGTTCTACTCGCCTGCCTACCACAAGATTCCGTCCTGCGAGCCGGCGAGCCAGAGGTTCTGGTTCGACGTGGCCGAGCTGCCTCAGGACAAGGACTACGTGATAGAGGTGCGTGCCCGCAACTGCTTCGAGAAGGCGTCGGAGCCGATCACCGCGGGGCGCGTGTTTCACGGCAAGCCGGGCCTCGGAAAGGTCAAGCGGTGATTTGCCGAAGGGACGGAGGTTTGGTATAATTACACACTCACATGGACAGGCAAGAAGACAATTCGGATGATCGGGTCGCGACAAGCGCGGCCACCCCCGCCAGTGGTTCCTGGCTGCGGCGGTTCCTGTCGCACGACAGCGGGCCGTTTGCGCAGTTCGTCAAGTACGGCGCGATCGGCGTGGCGTCCACCCTCGTGCAGATGGCCGTGTTCTATCTGCTCGCATCGACGATTTGCCGGTGCCTCGGGCCGGACGACTGGGCCGTGAAGTGGTTCGGACTGCCTGCGGTGGAGTTGTCGCGCTTCGTGCGCGGGCTTCGCTTTGCTGTGGATACCGCACTTGGCTTCACGGTGGCTAACTTGTTCTGCTGGTTGATGAACCGCGCGTTCGTGTTCCGTCCGGGCAAGTTCGTATGGTACAAGGAATTCGGGATGTTCTTCGGCGCGGCGACGGGCGCGATGGTGCTTGCCACTGGGCTCGCCTGGGTGCTGATCAACTGGGTAGGACTCCAGACCACGGCGGCCGTCATAATCGAGGTAGTGGTTTCGTTCCTCGTGAACTTCATCGCCCGCAAGTTCTTTATCTTCAAAGGCTAACAAACTCAAAACAAAAAGGAGACAACAATGAAAAGACTTATCATAGCCATGGCCTGTGCCGCGTGCGCGGGTCTCGTGTTGGCGGAGGATGCGCCGAAGGCGGCCCCTGCTGCGCCTAAGACGGATCCCGTCGCGCAGAAGGCTGACTTCGCGGCCCGTCGTGCGGCGCGTGCGCGTCGCATGCAGGAGAGATACGCGTCCAGGCTCGGCCGTTCGGTTGAGGCGCGGCCGTGGGGCAAGCTCGCGGACGGCACGGAGGTGAAGCTCTACCGCCTCGTGAGCCCCGGCGGACTCGTCCTCGACGTGTCTGACTACGGCGGCCGCGTGGTGCGTTGCTACGCCCCCGACAAGTTCGGCAACCTCGCCGACGTCACGCTCGGCTGGAACACCCCCGGCGAGTACGAGACGCTCGGCTTCTCGATGGGCACGCTCATCGGCCGCTACGGCAACCGCATCGCGGACGGCAAGTTCACGCTCGACGGCAAGGAATACACGCTGCCGATCAACGAGGACAAGAAGACCGAGGCCACGCAGCGCCACTGCACGCTCCACGGCGGGCCCCAGGGCTGGGACAAGAAGGTGTGGAAGGCCATGCCGATGCCGTCCCGCGGCCCCGTGCAGGGCATCGTGTTCTCCTACGTTTCCGCAGACGGCGAGATGGGCTTCCCCGGCAAGGTGACCTGCCGCGTGACCTACCGCGTGATGCCGAACAACACCTGGACGGTTGAATACTACGCCACCACCGACAAGCCCACGGTGCTCAACCTCACGCACCACTCCTACTGGAACCTCGCGGGCGAGTCGAGCGGCAACGTACTCGGACAGGAACTCCAGATCTTCGCGGACGAGTACACCCAGACGACCCCCGGCCTGATCCCCACGAAGAACGTCTCCGTCAAGGGGACGGGCTTCGACTTCACCACGCTCCGTCCGATCGGCGCGAAGGCCGACCTGATGAAGGCCGACAAGTCGCTCGCGGCGATGGACAACTGGTACGACCACAACTTCGTGCTGCGCGGCAAGATCGGCGAGCTCAAGCAGGCCGCCCTCATGCGCGACCCCGTCTCGGGGCGCACGATGGAGATCTGGACCACCGAGCCCTGCATGCAGATGTACGGCGCACAGAACATGGACGACAAGCTGCCCGCGAAGGCCGCTGGCAAGCATCTCTGCCAGTTTGCCGGCGTGGCGCTCGAGACGCAGCACGCGCCCGACTCGCCGAACCGCCCGGACTTCCCGTCCACGGTGCTCCGTCCCGGCGAGACGTTCCGCTCGCGCACCGAATACCGCTTCGGCGTGGGGAAGTAATTGGTTTTAGTCGCAAAACCCTTATTGCTTTCGCTGCTGGGAGTTTAGGAGTTTAGGAGATTGGGAGATTGAGAGAATACTTAAAAAACCTCAAAAACTCCAAGACTCCAAATCTCCAAGTAGCGAAAGCAACGAGCTTTCATAGGAGAACGGGTGTGAAATGAGAATTGTCGTCTGCGTGAAACAGGTGCCGGATACCACCAATGTCCGGATCAACCCCAAGACCAACACCTTGATGCGCGAGGGCGTGGAGTCGATCGTCAACCCGTTCGACGAATACGCCCTCGAGGAGGCCCTGCGGCTGAAGGACGCCTACGGAGCGCACGTCACGGTGATCTCCATGGGGCCGCCGCAGGCGACGGCCGTTCTCCGCGAGGCGCTCGCCCGTGGCGCCGACGACGCGTTCCTCGTGTCGTCGCGTGCCTTCGGCGGGGCGGACACCCTCGCGACGAGCTACACGCTGTCGCAGGCCATCAAGAAGGCCTGCGGCGGCAAGACGCCCGACCTCGTCCTCTTCGGCAAGCAGGCGATCGACGGCGACACCGCCCAGGTCGGCCCTGGCGTGAGCGAGTTCCTTAACGTACCACTCGTAACATACGTGAAGAAGCTGGATGTGGCCAACGGGCGGTTTACGGTTGAATCCCTCATGGACGACGGCACAGCCGTCATCGAGGGCGCCCTGCCCGCCGTGATGACGGTGGTGAAGGAGGCCTCTACGCCGCGCTTCGCCTCGCTCGCCGGCTGGATGGACGCCGCGAAGGCGCCCGTCACGGTGCTGGATGAAAAGGCGGTGGAGGCGAATCCTCTCTGGATCGGCCTCACGGGTTCGCCCACGAAGGTCGTGACGATCTTCCCGCCTCCTACGAAAGGCGGCGGCGAAAAGGTGGATGCGCGCGGCGATGCGTCAGCGGGCGCGCGCGCCATTTCCGATTTCCTCGAGAAGAAAGGCCTGGTGAAACATGGCTGAAGCCCCGATTAAGATTGACCTTGCCGCCTGCAAAGGTTGCGGCAAGTGCGTGAAGGGCTGCGGCTTCGGCGCACTCTCGATGGTCGATAAGCCCGGCGCGAACAAAGTCGGCAAGATTGCCGTCGTGGACGCGAGCGCGTGCAAGGCGTGTTCCGCGTGCGTGAAGGCATGTCCGTTCAAGGCCATCTCCGAAGTGAAGCAGCAGGTCTACGGCACGGCGAACATCGAATCCTACAAGGACATCTGGGTGTTCGCCGAACAACACGGCGGCGTCGTGGCCGACGTGGCGTTCGAGCTGCTCGCAAAGGCACAGGAACTGAAGACCCAGCGCGGCGGCGGCGCGAAGGTGTGCGCCGTGCTGCTTGGAAGCGGACTCCCTGCGACTGCCGAGCAGGCGCTCGTCGCCGCCGGCGCGGACGTGGTCTACAAGGTCGACGATCCCAACCTCGCGGACTACGAGGCGAACGTCTACGTGGACGCCGTGGCGCAGCTTGTCGAGAAACACAAGCCGGAGGTGATCCTCGCTGGTGCCACCGCCGTGGGGCGCGCGTTCTTCGCGCGCGTGGCGGTGAAGGTACGCACCGGCCTCACGGCCGACTGCACGATGCTCAAGATCGAGGAGACGAAGAACAAGGATACGGGCGCGTTGCAGATGCTTCTGCACCAGACGCGTCCTGCGTTCGGCGGCAACATCATGGCCACCATCATGACGCCGAACCACCGTCCGCAGATGGCCACCGTGCGTCCGAAAGTTTTCAAGAAGGGCGAGCCCGACCCCGCACGCAAGGGCACTGTGCTCGCGGAGGCGCTCAAGCTGATCGCGCCGCAGACGAAGCTCGTGAAGACCGTGCGCGACCCCGATGCGGTGGACATCGCCGCATACGACGTGCTCGTCTCGGGCGGACGCGGTCTCAAGGGCGCGGAAAACTTCAAATTGCTCGCGCGTCTCGCGGAGCTGCTCGGCGGCGAGGTGTCCTGCTCGCGTGCGTGCGTGGACGCCGGGTGGTGTCCCGCGACGCGCCAGGTAGGCCAGACAGGCAAGACCGTGGCCCCGAAGCTCTACCTCTGCTTCGGCATCTCCGGCGCCATCCAGCATCTGGAGGGCATCCGCGGCGCCGATACGATCGTCGCCGTGAACATCGACCCCCACGCGCCGATCTTCGGCGTGGCGGACCTCGGCATAGTCGGCGACGCCCTGGAAATCATCCCCAAGTTGATTGAACAGCTGGAGCGATAGACAAGCGAGGAACAGGGCATGGACATAAGGCCGCTGAAAGTGACCGTGCGCGAGGTCGTCGCTGGATACGAGGACAACTCTGATCGAGAGGAAGGAATCCACGGATACGGCGGACGCCTTGACATCCGCCCGAAATACCAGCGCAACTACATCTACGACGACGCGAAGCGCAACGCCGTCATCGACACCGTCTCCAAGGACTTTCCCCTCGGTATCATGTACTGGGTGAAGAACGAGGATGGCAACTTTGAGATTCTAGACGGACAACAGCGTACCATTTCGCTCTGTACTTTCGTGAGCATCGACGATCCCGCGCGCGGCTACTCCATTCCCGGTCTATTCGGCAACCCCCATGCTCGTACGTTCAGCCAGCTTTTGCCCAAGGAGAAGGAGCGCATTCTCAACTATAATCTGCTCGTCTACGTCTGCGAGGGCGCGGATACCGACCGCCTCCGTTGGTTCGAGACGATCAACATCGCGGGCGAACGTCTGAGCGGGCAGGAAATCCGCAACGCGCAGTATTCCGGCCCGTGGGTGACAGACCTCAAGCGGTACTTCTCGCGGACCAACTCGCCAGCCCAGCGCCTTTCAGCGACCAAGCCACAGATTTACATCACACTCCCGGCGGCCAACACGTGGAACCGGCAGGGCGGGCTTGAAAAGGCGCTCCGTTGGTTCATCGGCGATCTGCGCGACACGGAGAAGCTGGAGGCGTTCATGTCCGCCCACAAGGAAGACGCCGACGCCGCATCTATCTGGCAGTATTTCCAAGACGTCATCGCCTGGACGAAGCGTCTCTTCCCCACCTACCGCAAGGGCATGGAGAAGGTCGAGTGGGGCATTCTCTACAACCAGTACCACGAGAAGGAATTCGACCTCGACGCCATTCAGCGCCGTGTGGCGGAACTCTATGCCGACGACGAGGTGAAG
Source organism: uncultured Lentisphaerota bacterium (assembly GCA_946413265.1). GTDB lineage: Bacteria > Verrucomicrobiota > Kiritimatiellia > RFP12 > UBA1067 > RUG572. The sequence goes on along the minus strand of CAMKJU010000009.1, from coordinate 44,178 downwards.
GACAAGAGCGGCATCTACGAATACATCTTCGACGGACGGCAAAGCCACCTGAACCTCCGCCAGTTCGAGGACTGGCAGAAGCAGACGATGTACGAACGGCAGAAGGGGCGTTGTCCCGAATGTGTGAAGGAGGGCGTGAAGCGGACTTACGACATTTCGGAAATGCACGCCGACCACGTCAAGCCGTGGCATCTCGGTGGCAAGACGGAGATTGAGAACGGCCGCATGCTCTGCGCCGCCCACAACCTCGCCAAGGGAGGGGTGTGGTGACATGGCCGGAAACAAGTCATTGGGTGACGCGAAGAACGCGAAGAAGGACGAGTTCTACACGCAGCTCTGCGACATCGAGGCGGAGCTGAAGCACTACACGCGCTTTTTCAAGGGAAAGACTGTGCTCTGCAACTGCGACGACCCCTACGAAAGCAACTTCTTCTACTACTTCGCATCGCGCTTCAACGACCTCGGACTGAAGAAGCTCATCGCCACCTGCTACGATGGCTCTCCCGTCGCCTACACGCAGCTGGACCTCTTCGGGGAAGAGTTTAACGCAGAGACGCAGAGTCGCAGAGGTGGTAGGGCGCGCTCGCCGAGCGCGCCGAACGATCCCAAACCTCGCCACGAACGACGCGCCTACAAGATCGTTATCACCGAAGTCGGCGACGAGAACGGTGACGGCACGGTTGACATCGCCGACGTCGAATACCTCATCAAGAACCGCAAGAACGTCCTCACCCGCCTCAACGGCAACGGCGACTTCCGCTCGCCCGAATGCGTCGAACTCCTCAAGGAAGCCGATGTCGTCGTCACCAATCCGCCGTTCTCCCTCTTCCGTGAATACGTCGCGCAACTCGTACAGTACAAGAAAAAGTTCCTCATCATTGGGAACCAAACGGCGTTACACTACAAAGAGGTGTTTCCATTGATTATGCGCAACGAAATATGGCTTGGCGCAAGCATTCATAACGGTGACAGAGAGTTTCGTGTTCCTCAGGAATATAACGCTTCACAACATTATCGATATGATGAAAAAGGAAACAAGTATGTGAGGGTACGTGGCCCCAGATGGTTCACCAATCTTGACTACAAGGAACGGCATGACGAGCTTGTTTTGTTGAAGCACTATACGCCGGATGAATATCCAAAGTATGACAATTTCGATGCGATTGACGTGAGCAAAACATCCGACATCCCGTGTGATTACGACGGCTTGATGGGGGTCCCCGATACTTTCCTCGACAAATACAACCCCGACCAGTTTGAAATCATCGGGATTGGTTCTGGAGACTTGGCGAAGCAGATTGGCGTGAAGAAGAACTTTCGCGGCCGCACGGACATCGCCTATACGGTTGATGGCAAGCCGAAGTGCCCCTACTCCCGCATCATCATCAAGAGGAAACGGTGAAGTCTTTCCCGCGAATTGTTGCACGGTTGTTGCTCGTTCTGGCTTCGGTTTTTACCGCACAGGCGACGCCGCTGCCTCAGCCGAAGTGGGTGGATGCTGGAGCTTGTACGAACGTCGCGCTGTCCGCGCTGCCCGCTTCCGGCGTACTTTTGTTTTCCCTTTCGTTTACGCCCGCCGCGTCGAACAACGTTGAGGTGGCTTTCGGTTCAGATATTGACGGCAACGGTAGTCTTTCGCCAGACGAACGGCGCATGGAGGCGGGATGGGATCGCGGCGCATGGTTCATGCGCGGAGCGGAAGGGGAAACGGTGGTGCAGTCCGCGCAGCCGTCGGAAGGCGTCACGAGAGATTTCAAATGGGCGCTCCGGTTAAGGGGCGGGCGAGTTCCGTCGCGTCTTTCGGCGACTGTTGACGGCACGCCGTTATTCTCCGAAGTTGCATCTGTTCCGCCGGGATGGCTCTACGAGCCGGACTGGAATATCGCATGCGTCATCGTGCGCGGTGCGGGCGTAGATGGTGGCATGGGGGAGGTCAAGGCCGCAATCGATGGGACGCTTCTGAAGCTAAGGTGACGGATGCAAGACGCTCAGACATTTGCGGAAGTGTTTCGCGGCATCGTGTGCTACGTGTCGCTTACGCTTCTTGCCATCTTGCTATCCGCAACTGCGATTGCGTGGCTGGCGAAAACAGTTGCGGTGCCACTGCGCAGACTGTTTGGCGGGGGTATTGTACGCGCCGCACTTGCTGTGGCGATGGTGGTGATGGGGATTGTCGAAAGCTTCAGCAAGCACATGAACGACCCGCCGAGGAGAGCGGCATCGCCGATGCTGGCCGTTACGCCTACAGACATTTCCAACGGCTGGCGCGTGGCGGCGATGCGGGAGGGCCGCGCTCCGTCGCGGCCACAGGACGGGACATACACGATTCACGAACCGTGGCTTGTGCGCGGCGGCTTCGATGACTTTATGCGCATATCCGCAGACGGCTGGTCCTTCCCATGGCACAATGGTTTCACGGACGGTCTAACGGTGTTCTCGGACGGAGAGATTCGTCTTGCGCTGCGCACTCCGTACTTTCCGCGTCCCTTCGACGCGCCGCTCGCGGTCGTGCCTGCGTTCAACTGGCATCTACTGCCTGGCGGAGTTTCCAATGTGTTCTGGCATGCGGCTACGCCATCCAACTCGCTCGTCGTCGCATGGGAGAACGCGCCTGTTAACTACGACGTCAGCTGCCTCACGAATTTCCAGGCGGAGTTCTTCGCGGGCGGTCATTTTTCCTATCGCTACGACGACCGCGTGGTTGACTACGCGCCGGTGTTTCCGTTCGACTGGGATAATGACGGACTGGAGAATTCTGTCGATCCCGATCCGCTTGTGGCGGGGCCGGATGCGCACGGCACTAACGCGGAATGGTACAATGTTTTGTGTTCAAATGTGCTGGAGGTGGCCGCGACAAGCGCGGCCCTCCCGCTGGAATTGGTGTGGTTAGAGGGCGTGAACTCCAACGCATACTACTTCGTGGATGTCGTTGCGTCGAACGGCCCTGCTCCGATCTACTTTGCCGGCGACTGCGACTCGCGCCTCGGCAATCCCGTCGTGGTTGCGCGTGGAGGCGAGACGAACCACGTGCCGCTTTTGATCGGCGTCAGCTATGCCATTACCTCCACCGTGCCTTTCTCCGTCTCGCTTCCCGATGATGGCTTCGCCACGATCACGACCAACTGCGTTTCCAACTACGTCGTGCAATGGCCATTGGAGTTTACGGTTGTACCGGATGGCATGGGATATAGTGTCAGCGCGGGGCCTTACGATCCCGGATGCGAATTCCAGTGGCAAGCACCGACGCGATCCGCGACGTGCAGCTACATGACGGATGGCGGATGGATCGGGTTCAGTTGCAACGTTTGGAGTTGCGAATGTGGTGGCTGTTCTGTTTCGGGCGTTGCCATGCTTGAGGATGTGTCGTTCGACCTTCCGCATGTCTGGTGCGGATGTTGGCGTCACGGTTCGGGTAATTCAGGAAACGGGCAATATGCTACTAACGGGCCGTCCGTTTTCGTGTCGTTCGACAATCCAGTCGTGTTTTATGAGGACGCCTACACGAACGCGCCGAATGATGTAGTTGCCAAGCATTCAACGAACACGACGCTTACCGTTTTCGCATACGGTGGCGAGGCTGGTAGTATGCTTTACATCTCGGAGCAGAAAATCAGGAAGCTTGTCCGCGTTGGCGGAAAGGCGATCTCTTTCCCATACACGGCATTCGTCCCGCCGCAGAGCGCCGTGTCGTTCTCAATTGAATACCAGGCGGAAACTCACAGCGATTCGGAAGGCGACATTACCGTCACGGCTTATATAATGCCAGGTGACGGCGGAGGTATCACCAGTGAAACTGCTTCAGCTACGGCGGTGAAGTTGGAGTTGACGCCGAATTACCGAATTGGCGATTATGAGCACAGGCATCGTCTGGGTGTTAGGGAATCGGTGAAATGCTCATGGATGCCACCGGATGCTGTAGTGACTTGGGATGCTGGTACGGGTGGACAAATTGGCATGAAAAACGATAAGAGGGAGTACACCGCTCCGCTGACGGCAGGCGCTTCTCCATATTTGACGGTCGTCTGCCATGGTACCAGGTATTCGCTTGAATTGGAAGTGGTGGAACCGCAGTCTGTCGTCGCCAAGTCTGCCGAAGCCTTCGACTACGGTGTTCCGACGAATGTCGCAGGAGGTGCTGGTATGGAGCTTGAACTGGTGGTTCTTCCGACCAATGTTTCATTTATGGGAATAGCCGTCCAAGAAGTACCGACAGACTACAAGGATCCTCAAGGGTATTTCGCTAACGAATACTTCGATTTCGCGTGGTCTCATACTACGAACATTGGGGCCGGCGTGTGGCACGATATCCAGGTGGGCAATCGATTCATGTACGACTATGCCGAAATGGGAGATCAACTTCCGCGCATGACGCCGGACGGCGATATTACTGACAACTGGTCGTGTGGATGGATCGTTGGCTCTATGAACTGGATGATTCCCGTAGGCTGGAACGAAACAGGTTCGAGCGAAGAGGATACACCAGTCAAGCAATTCGCCATGTACTGGCAACGGTTCAGAATGGCATCTGACGGAACGCTTGAGGTTGAAAAACTTGGCAAAGTCGTGCAGAGAAACACGAATTCAGTCGTTCGGCTCAATGGAGAAATTGTACCGCTGAGACCGCGATAGGATAGTTAAAGGAGGTATGATATGAAAACGATTATCGTAGTCTTACTTGCGTTGGTCACATGCGCAGGATGTCGTGATGAAACGACCGGCACGAATCAGGTACAGCAGGATTTCGCTCCGAATTCGAAAAGCGACGAACGCGTGATTGCAATCGAGTGTGAGATAACGAACATGCCGCAGAAACTTGAGGGGAAGGGGTGGAGTACTATGCACTGGGGCATTGATCTGGCTAATTCCATAATGGCGCTTGACGACCGAGATGAAAGGTTCCGTCTCATTAACAAGTGCCTTGATGCGATGTCGCATCTTGTGTCTGCTCTGAATGTACGTCAGGATGCATCTCATGCATTTCGAAACTACGAACTCTTGATAGACGCGAGCACCATATTAGCTAAAGAGCCGGAAATTACGGAACGTGTACTGGGAATTATTTGCGAGTGCGTACACTTGCACAGACGAGAGGTCAAGAAGTGGTCCGATGCCATAAAGAATGAGCCGAACCGAAGGGCGCGTACGCCCATGAAGAACATCCACGGCTGTCTGAATTCGTATTTCATGGTTTTCACCAACCGCATCGAGCGCGACTATTTCCCGTGGATGAAAGCACATGGGCTGCCCCCGGATCGCCATGAACATTGGCGCCGCCAGCTCGACGCCGCATACGAAATGAAGGAGGCGAAATGAAGCCACTGTACGACAGCTTGCGCGGATGCGCGAAGGAGGAGGTCAAGACCGATTAGGGAGAATACAAAGATGAAATTCAAAGCAAAGAACCGTCGAACTACTTTAACCTTTTTGACCTGTGCTGTATTGCTGCTTATGGGCTGTGAGCGGCAGGGAAAAACATCGAATGCTAATGACAGCCAACAAGAAACCGTGGCTTACAAAATCCAGTACGCAATAGAGCAATTGCCGAACTTGCTAAATTGTTCTCGCCAATGGGAAGCACGGCAGATCGTAATGAGCAATATTACAGAAAACATTTGTAGGATTGATGATCCTTTGGTGCGTAGGTGTTATGTATCGAGTTATACTAATGCCGTATTAAATCTCGAATTCCTCATTGATGCCGCACTAGACGACGAAGACGCATCTCGGCTTATAGATAGAAATCTTTCGGCATATTATGAACTGATCGAATGTGGATTTTCAATGCTGTGTTACTTAGATTCTATGACGCCTGGCGCTTGGGATTTCTTTTTAAAGGCATCGTACAAGTACAAAAAGGCATTGGAAATGCGAGCCGCCCGCCTAGAGGCAAAAGGGGTGCCCGCCACGAAATTTCGTAAGGACGCGCTTTTTAATGACTTAAGAGATGGCGTTCAGAATTGCTTTTGCATAATAGAAAGAGGGTGGTATCCTTCGGCAAAGCGCAGAATGTCGCCATCACAACTTAGTGACGTTCGGAAGATGATCAAAGAAGTATTTGGAACTTTGCCTCCGGAAATTGAAAAGGATGAGGCAAAATGAGGCCGTGCAGTTTGAGTACATACATGGTAAACATACGAGGGACTAATGATGTCACGAACATTCAAAGATAATGGGTTGAAGCCCATGAGATTGCGTTTCGGGGTCGCGTTGATGGCGGCAATGTCTGCCATCGCCAGCCTTGCAGACGGGAATGAGTTGCTTGCGGCGTTTAGGGATGCCGTGGCGAGCCGAGATGTGCTTGAATGCCAACAGGCACTAACGCCACTTTTTGACAAGGCGGTCACCGACGGTAGTTTCAATGACGCAAAGACGCGGGACACCGTCTTGCTCATGGTGGCAGACCATCTGTCACAATTACGAATCAAGTACTGCGACGATGCGCCTAGCGCTCGTTTCCATGCCATGGAAAACCTCATGTGGTATGCCGTAGGTTGTGACCAGATCGCGCAGACCAATGTATATTTCCTCAAACTCGCGGACTATCTGGCCGATGAAAGAGAAATCTCCGTGGACGGTCGGGCTGAAGAGATCAAAGAGGCACGGCAAAAGGACGAGGCGTTGATAGCCTCTGGCGCAATTGCGGCACCGATAGTTTACACCGCCTATCCTCGGACGCCGAATCTGCTGGCACTTCGGCGGAAATACGACAGTATTGATCGGTGGAATAGCGCCGTCAAGAAACACAGGAACGCAGTAGCGTTTTGCTTTGCGAAGCCGATGTCAAGATATCTTGCAACGATGAAGGACGCAGAAGACAGATCAGCGTTCCGCTGCCTCTTCACGGAGCGTGCCCGCCTGTCGCCGAAAGAGGAGGGGCGTTTCTTCGGTGCGGGATGCCAAGACGAGACAAGTAACGTGCGTAGAACACAAGCGGTTCCATCCCCAAACCAGAAACGCGAACATTCAAAGATGGGCGGATACATACCTCTGCCGCACGCGCCGTGAATGTGATATACTATTAGCCGCCTTGAAGGAGAAGATGGAGCGTATGATCAGCACAGATGTTCTTATTATCGGTGTGGGGCCGGGAGGCCTCGCGACGGCCATTGTGCCGCTGTTCACGACTGTGCGTGGACGCCGGGTGTTCCGGGATGCGTCAGGTGGGTCAGACGGGCAAGGCCTTGTGTACAGTTGAGGAAGTAACATGACGAGACGAGAATTCATTTGCGCCGCAGGTGGTACGATGCTGTTCACGGGCGTCCGGCTGTATGGCGAGGAGGCGCCGAAGGGGCGTCCCCTCGTACGTTTCGGCATGGTGACGGACCTGCACTACGCCGCGCTGAAGCCGCTGGGACATCGGCACTACGGCGATTCGGTGCGCAAGCTCGACGAGGCCGTGGATCTGTTCAACGTGCGCAAGCCTGATTTCGCCATCGAGCTGGGGGACTTCAAGGACAACTCCAACGGCCACGACGAAACCATCAAGCGCCTAGAGGAGGTCGAAAAGGCGTTTGCCCGGTTCAATGGTCCTCGCTACCACGTGGTCGGCAACCACGACTGCGACTGCATCACGCCGGCGGAATTCCTCGCGCGGACGCCGAACGGCGGCAAGGTCATGGACAAGGGCTGGTATTCGTTTGCATACGGCGGCGTCTCGTTCATCGTCCTCGACGGGTGTTTCACGGGCAAGATGAAGCACTACTCCAGGAGCAATCCATGGACGGACGCCAACATTCCGCCGGAGCAGCTTGCCTGGCTGGAACGCGAGCTTGCCTCGGCGGGGAAGCATGCCGTGGTGTTCGTCCACCAGCGGCTTGACCCGGCATCCGAGAAGCACCACCTCATGAAGAACGCGGAGGCCGTGCGAAAGGTGCTGGAGGCGAGCGGGAAGGTGCGCGCGGTCGTCACGGGTCATCAGCACAACGGCGGTCACAGCAAGGTGAACGGAATCCCCTACTACACGCTGCGTGCCATGGTGGAAGGTCCGGCACCGGCGTCCAGCAGCTACGCAGAGGGCGCGATTTGGCCGTCGGGCGCGTTCACCGTTACGGGCTGGCGCAAGGCAAAATCATTGGCCTGAAACGCTGGAGCTATGTTATAATCTCACCGATTTTCTCAAGGAGAGCAAAAGGAATGATAAGCACAGATGTTCTGATAATCGGCGCGGGGCCGGCGGGCCTCGCAACGGCCATTGCGCTTCTGCGCGGCGCGGGCGAGAAGAAGCCGCGCGTAGTTGTGCTCGACAAGGGCCGCAGCGTGGGTTCACACGTTCTCTCCGGTGCGATTGTGGACCCAAGCGGCTTCGAGGGGCTTCTCACGCCCGAGGAGATCGAGAAGCTTCCGTGTGAGGCGAAGGTTGTGAAGGAGAGTTTCCGCTCGCTCTTCACGGCGGAGGGGAGCGTGAAGATCCCGTGGGTGCCGCCGATGATGAGCTCGAAGGGCTTCCCCGTCGTGTCGCTCACGAAGGTGACGGCCTACCTCGCGCAGATCGCGTCGAAGCTCGGCGCGGAAATCTACACGGGCTTCGCCGTGACGGAGCTTGTGGAGGAGAACGGCCGCGTGGTAGGCGCGCGCACGGGCGAGAAGGGACTCGACAAGAACGGCCGGAAGAAATCCAACTACCTGCCGTCCGAGGAAGTGCGTGCGAAGGTGGTGGTGCTGGCCGAAGGCGGCTGCGGCATCCTCACGGAGCGTCTCATCGCCGAGAAGGGATTGCAGGGAACGCGTCCGCAGACCTACGCCCTCGGCATCAAGGAGCTGATCGAGGTGCCGGCCGGCACGCAGACCGCCGGCGAGGTGATGCACACGTTCGGCTGGCCGAGCGATTTCTACACCTACGGCGGCGGATTCGTCTACCACGTGAGCGAGACGCAGGTGATGGTGGGCTACGCGTACGGGCTTGACTACACGCGCGCGGAGATCGACCCGTTCCGTCTGTTCCGGCGTTTTAAGTCCGCCCCATGCGTCGAGCGCCATATCAAGGGCGGCAAGACCGTGGCCTACGGCGCGAAGATGATTCCCGAGGGCGGCTTCTACGCCGTGCCGAAACCCTACGCGCCGGGCGTGCTGATCGTCGGCGACGGCGCGGGGCTGCTCGACTCCTTGCGCATCAAGGGCGTGCATATCGCGATGCAGAGCGGACGCGCCGCGGCCGAGGCGATCCTGACTCATTTCAACGGGCAAGATGCCCGTTGTTCCAGTGATGATGCGCTGGGCGAAGATTATTTCAAGCGGTTGCAAGCGACGAACGGCTGGAAGGAGATGAAGCGCGTGCGGAACGTGCGCGCGTCGTTCTCCTACGGCATGCCGTGGGGCGTGATGGCAGCCGGGCTTGCGTGGATGACGTTCGGGAAGTTCCCGTGGTTCCGCGTGCCGGGCTGCGACGAGGGCGACGCCGCCGCGCTGGAGCCACTTGTGCGCGAGCGTCTTGCGCGCGAGGCGGCGGACGACGTGGAAGCTTCGCCGATGCAACCGGACCGCTTGACGGACGTCTTCATGTCCGGCACGATCCACGAAGAGGACCAGCCGTGCCACCTGAAGATCAAGGATCCCGCCGCGTGCGCCGCGTGCGAGAAGGAGTTCGGCTCGCCCTGCACGCGGTTCTGTCCGGCGGAGGTCTACCTCCGCGAGGGCGACCACCTACAGATCGACTTCTCGAACTGTCTGCACTGCAAGACGTGCCGGATTAAATGCCCGAAGGGCAACATCGACTGGACCTTCCCGCAGGGCGGCGACGGTCCGCGCTACACGCGCATGTGACGGAATAGATTGCCGTGGGAGATCCCGCGAACAACGGCTAGGTAATCTGGAAAGGCGTGAGAGGTTCGCGCTCGTACGGGCGCGGAACGATTCGCTCGACGGTTGTAGTGTCTGTGACGACCCTTACCGTTATTTCGCCGGAGAAGCTGTCGAAGCGGCTCCAGGCGCAGACGATTCGCGCGGCGGCGTCGAGGTCGGCTTCCGAGGCGACACGCGGGAGAAGGGCGGTGGGGCCAGGGACGGAGATGGGTGCGACGAGCGTATCGGAGGGGGTGCGCCGTTCCGCGAGCAGGCGGTTATCGTTCGCATCGCGCCCGAGGATCACGCCCGTGCCGTCGGGGAGGCGGAATCGCCGTCCGACGAGAAGCAGTTCCACGAGGCGGCGCTCGTCGAGTCCTTCGTGGTCGAGGAGGTCCTTCAGCTTGCGTCCGAAACCTTTCTCGGTGAGCTTGCAGCCGCCGGCGGGCGAGGGATAGTCCACGAGGCCGTATTTCTTTGCGAGCTCGAACTGCGGTTCGCGTCGGCGTCCGGAGAGGCCGAGGAGCTTCGAGCGGTCGAGTTTGCCTTCCTGTTCGGGGATGGTAGGGTCGAGGAGCTGGGCACAGAGCGGACGCACTAGCCGTCCGACAAGGCCGCTTGACCTCTCCACCACGCCGAGGGACTGTCGGTTCTGCGACATCGGGCGTTGGTTGAGCACCTCGCCGGTGGCGACGAAGTCGTAGCCGAGCTTCGCCATCAGCTCGCCGGCGCGGCGGATCATCGTGGCATGGCAGTCGATGCAGGGGTTCATCGCGCCGCCGAAGCCGTGGGGCGGGTTCTTGATGAGGGCGATCTCGTAATCCGTGAAGTCGATCACGTGCAGCTTCACGCCGAGTGCGGCGGCGGCCTTGCGCGCGGCGGCGGAGGAGAAGAAGGGCGTCTCGAACGTGACGGCCTCCACGTCGGCGCCGGCGTCGCGCAGTACGCAGACAGCGAGCTGCGAGTCGAGTCCGCCGGAAATTAACGACAGACCACGGCATTTTTTGGTATACTCTACGGTGTCCATGACGAAAGAGTTTACAAAATGAAGAGCGGTTTGGCAATACTGTTTGCTGCAACATTTGGTATTCAGCCACTACCGCAGCCGGACGGACCGCTTGAGCCGTCCGTCCAGAACGAGGTGGACCACGCCATCGCGTTGGGCGAGCGGTGGCTTGCGGCGCATGTTTCGGCGGTCGCGGGGCGACCGCCCTACCAGGGTGGCGGCACGAACACGGCGGCGGTCGCGGGGCGACCGCCCTACCAGGGTGGCGGCACGAACGCGGCGGCCGCCTCGGCGAGGCGGCCCTACCAGGGGGATCTCTTTGCCACGAACGGGCTCACGCGAGAGCGGATTGCGATCAAGCTGATTTCCTCGCAGAGGGCCGGTGGATGGTGGCTCATGGAGACGAACGCGGCGCCGACGCGCCTGGCCATTGAAATTCTGAAAGGACTCTGATGCATCCCGATCTCATCGCTGGCCTGCCTATTAAGACATACGGCTTCTGCATGGCGCTTGGCTTCATCGCCGCGTGGCAGGTGCTTTCATGGCTGTGCCGCCGCACGGGACGCGCGGCGGAGCCGCTCTCGAACCTCCTGATGCTGATGATGTTCAGCGGCATCGTCGGAGCGCGGCTTGAGTACGTGCGCGAGTTCTGGGGACGCGAATTCGCCGCCAACCCGCTGTCCGTGTTCAAGGTCTGGCAGGGCGGGCTGGTGTTCTACGGCGGGCTGATCCTCGCGATTGTGGTGTTCTTCGTCTGGTGCCGCGTGCGCCGCGAGCGCATGGCACAGGTTGCGGACCTCTTCGTGACGGTCATTCCCCTTGCGCACGCATTTGGCAGGGTGGGGTGTTTCTTCTACGGCTGCTGCTACGGGAGGGTGTCGGACTGCGCCTGCGCCGTGGCTTTCCCGCGTCGTTCGCCGGCGTGGGTGGCGCAGGTGGACGGCGGGCTGATCCCGGAGTCCGCGCAATCGGCGCTGCCCGTCCTGCCCACGCAGCTCTTCGAGGCGGCGGCGGTGCTGTGTCTCTTCGCAGTGCTGCTATTCGTGTTCCTGCGGAACTGGAGGAAACGGCCAGGATTCACGACGGGCTGCTATCTCATAGGATACGCCTGCATACGCTTTTGCATTGAATTTCTCCGTGACGACATGCGCCAGCGCGTCGGGTCGCTGTCGATCGGCCAGACGATCTCCATCGGGCTTGTTTTTCTGGGAATCGCGTTTATCCTCGTTTCTCTATTGCGTTTCCGCGCCGAAAATTGTAAAATATTCGGACCAACCAAACAGGAGAGATCCTAATTATGATGTGGAAAGTTTCATTTCAAGCGGCTTTGACCGCTGCGTTTGTTGTCTCGAGCGCAGTCTTCGCGCCTGTGCGCGCGCAAGACGCGGAGCCTGCTGCGGACGCCGCGGCAGACGACGCATTGCCGAAGCCGCGGCAAGATGAGAAGCCGTTCACGGCTCTCGTCAGGTGCGTGCGCATACAAGGTGCCGTGCATGTGCTGAAACCGGGCGCGTCCAAATGGACCGTTGCCGAGGAGGAGCGCTACTATCCCTTGGGATCGTCGTTCCGCACGGTGCAGGAGGCGGGCGCATCCACGATGGCCGAGTTCGAGTTCGGGCCGCAGGCGACGATCAAGCTTACGGGGGCGGCGGAGGTGTCGACCCGTCCGGTCGAGATCGGCGTGCCAACGCGCACGCTGGTGCTCAAGTCCGGCCGGGTGCAGGCGTCGCTGCCGCGCACGCTCAAGGAGGGGCTCTTCTTCGTGGCGGCGCCGTTCTTCACCTGCTCGAACCTCGCCGGCGAAAGCCAGTTTGACTACCAGCCCATCGGCAACGGCGACGAGGTGGTCGTCCGCTGCGTGACCGGAACGCTGACGCTGGAGGGACGCCACTACAAGATCCCGCGCATGGCGGCTGCAAACCAGGTTCGCATCCGCACCACGGACGGTGACGACCTCATTTCGTGGCTGCGCGGCGAAAGCGGCGACAGCAAGGTGTTGCTCGACCAGGGCTTGGTGGCAGAGAAGAACTTCGAGACGGGCGAGTCGAAGGACGTGCAGAAGACGTACGAGTTCGCGCTGTCGCCCCGCTGCGCCGTCAAGATATTCCGCCGTCGCTCCAGGGTGGGCGGAAACATGATCGTGTCCACGATGGCGTTTGACGCCACTGGCGAGATCAAGAGCCGCTGCGCGTTCGCGGAGGGCCGCTCCAACGTGAATTCAGGCGAGCTGGTGATCACGCCCGTCGAGGCTGCGGACGCCGAGAAGAAGAAGGCAAAGGCCGCGTCCGAGGAGACGGAGGAGGTAGAGGCCGTGGAAACTAAGCCCGCGAAGACCAAGGAACCGGCCAACAACGCTGGCGCCGAAGAGGAGAAGAAGTCCGAAGAGCCGCAGGAAGAGAAGAAGAAGGACGACAAGAACGACGACGACATCTGAGTTTCGTCCGTAAACAGCATCTTGGCATAAACAAGAACAAAAGTTTCTACAACAACAAGAAAAAGAACAGGAAAAAGAAAGTGGTTATCCATCATTTCAACCGAATCATCCGCAACAAGTGGGTTTGGGGCGTGTTCGCGGTCCTAATCTCAATGTTCTTCGCATTCGACTTCATTTTCGACGGACGCAGTGACACTCGCGGATCAGATGGCGCGGGAAAACTGGCTGGCGACACCGTGCCTTCCGCGAAGTTCGACGAGATACGCGCGGACGTGCTGGCCGAGATGCGTTTCCAGTACGGGCGCGAGATTCCAATCAAGGCGCCCCAGCTCAACCAGGAGGTGTGGACGCGCCTCGGCATGTTGAAGGTCGTCGACGACCTCAAGCTGACGGCGTCCGACGACGAGGTCCGCGAGGCGATTATGCGCAGTTTCTCGGACGAGAAGGGCGGGTACAACCACGCGCGCTTCCAGGAAACGTGCGCCCGCATCGGCTGGACGGCCGAGCGCTTCGAGGCGTACATCCGCCGCCAGATCTCGCTTTCGCGCGTCCGCGGCGTGGCGGAGTCCGCCAGCTGGGTCTCGCCCCTCGAGCTCTCCAGCGGCGTGCGCGACGCTACTGACAAGATCACGGTGCGCGTTGCCAGGTTCACGCACAAGAACGCGGCGGCCATCAAGCTGGACGACGCTGCACTCAAGGCTTATTACGAGTCCCACACCAACTCGCTTGCGCTGCCGGCCCTGACGGCCGTCCGCTACGTGAAGGTGCCGGCGGACGATGCGGCGAGCCTCAAGAAGGTCGAGGTCACCGATGACGAACTCCACGAGCGCTTCGACGAGACGAGCGACCGTTACGGCACCAACGCTTTTGAAACCGTCAAGGCGCAGATTGAGAAGGAACTCCGCCTCGAGAAGTCCGTCGAGGCCGCCGTCGACGCGCTCTACGCGCGCGTCTGCCCGGAGGACGGAGCGGCCGACGACGGAGTTGACCGTCTGGCACAGCTCGCGAAGGCCGAGAAACTGGAGGTCAAGACGTCTCGTCCGTTCTCCATCTCCGGCGAGAAGTTCGTGCCCGGTTTCATGGTGGATGCGGCATCCGTGCTGCCTGACTGCCGTGAATTCGTCGCCACGGTGTCTGATCTCGACTACGACGAGCCGTCCGCGCGCTACCGCGCAATCGCCGGCTCGAACGCCGTCTACGTAGTCACCCTTGCCACGAACCTCTGCACGCAGGCGCGCGTGCCCTCGTATGCGGAAATCACGAACAACGTGTCCGTGCGCAACGACGCGCTGGCCGACCTGAAGGCGCAGGACTTCAAGAAGGCCGTGGACAAGGTGCGCGAGACCGTCAAGGCCGACCTCGCCAAGCGCAAGGACGGTAAGCTCGATCCGAAGCTCTTCGGCGATGCAAACGTCTCCACCTCCATCACTTTCGTGGCGCAGACAGCGATGCGCGGCAATGCCTTCCCCGATGCGTACTCTATTGTTCCCGCAGCGGTGCGTCTCGCGAAGGGCGAGCTGTCCGAACTCGTGACCACGGGTCTGCCCGGACACGGCGTTGTGGTGTACGTCGAGGACCGCAAGCCGGGCGACGCCGCCACGATTGCCGCAGCTGGGCAGATGCGCGAGATGATGGCGCGCGGTCAGGGCGAAAACACCGTGCGCGCATGGAGTGAGGCCAACTTGTCCCGTTTGGGCGCACAGCCCAGCGACTGGGCTTCGATGAAAGAGCTGACGGAGGGCGAAGACGCCGATGACGGTGAAGGTTCTAAGGACTGATCCGGCGGCGCAGTTGCCTGTCTACGCCCATCCCGGCGATGCCGGGATGGACGTTCGTTCTATCGAGGAGGTGACGCTGTCCCCCGGTGCACGCGCCCTCATACACACGGGCCTCGTGCTGATGCTGCCTCCCAACGCGGAGGCGCAGGTGCGTCCGCGCTCCGGCCTCGCCCTCAAGCACGGCGTCACTGTGCTCAACACGCCGGGTACGATAGACGCGGGCTATCGCGGTGAAGTGGGCGTGATTCTCATCAATCTCGGCACGGAACCGTTCGTGGTCGAGAAGGGGATGAAGATAGCCCAGCTCGTCGTCTCGCCTGTTGCGCAGGCTGAAGTCGTAGAAGTCACATCTGTCGATGAAACCGACCGCGGCGCAGGCGGGTTCGGTTCCACTGGCGTTTGATTCCCTGGTACGGAGTTATGTTGCTTGATATTGTCAAATACGGTTCCGCGGTTCTCCGCGAAAAGGCCGTGCCCGTGCCGGCCGTGACGTCTGAGCTGGTGCACCTCGCCGAGGATATGCTCCAGACGATGTATCACGCGAAGGGCGTGGGCCTGGCCGCGCAGCAGGTCGGACGACTTGAGAGCGTCTGCGTGATCGACGTGCCTGCCAACTGCGAGGAGAGCGAGGAGGTCAAGGCGTTCAACGCTTCCGTGAAGATGCCCCTCGTGATGTTCAACCCTGTCATTATCTCAAAGTCTGGTGAGCAGGACGGCAAGGAGGGGTGTCTCAGCTTCCCGAACATGGGCGGGCACGTGGTGCGCGCGGATCAGGTGACTTGCCAATACACGGACGTCTCCGGGCGGATGCAGATCGTCACGGTGCGTGGTTTCCTAGCGCGGGCCGTGCAGCACGAGACGGATCACCTGAACGGCGTCCTGTACGTGGACCTCATGAGCGCGGAGGACAAGCTCGCGCTCGCGAACAAACTGAAAAAACTGGCCAATAAGAACGGTGGTAACATCTGATGGCATGCGATTCGATTGAGGGCTGGCTGAAGGCTGGCTTTGAAGCCGCTTTCCCCGGAAACGATTTCTCCAACGTGCGGGCGCTTCCCGCGACGGACGCCAAGTTCGGCGATTTCCAGTGCAACGACGCGCTGGCTGCCGCGAAGACGCTCCACATGCCGCCGCGCAAGATCGCCGAGGCCGTATTCGCGCGCCTTGAGGCCGACCGGCCAGACTTCATCGCGAAGTTCGAGCTCGCCGGTCCGGGCTTCCTCAACATCACGGTTTCGACCGACTGGATCGCAGCGCGCCTCGCCGCGCTCGCCGCCGATGCGCACACGGGCATTCCGCAGACGGGCGCGGGTCAGCGCGTCGTCATCGACTACTCATCCCCGAACGCCGCCAAGCAGATGCACATCGGCCACATCCGCTCCACCGTGATCGGCAACGCGATCGACCGCATCTACCGCGCTCTCGGCTACGGGGTTATCGCCGACAACCATCTCGGCGATTGGGGCACGCAGTTCGGCATCCTCATCAAGGGCTACCGCGAGTGCCTCACGCAGGAAGAGCGCGACAACCTCACCGTCGCCAACCTCGAGAAGTGCTACGTGCTCTCCGCCGCGAAGGCGAAGGAAGAGGACGGCGCCTGGAAGGAGGCGTGCAAGGCTGAACTCGTGAAGCTTCAGCAGGGCGATGCCGACAACCTCGCGCTCTGGAAGCGTTTCATCGACATCTCCATCGGCGAATTCGACCGAATGTACGCGAAGCTCGGCGTTAAGTTCGATACGTACCGCGGCGAGTCGTACTACAATGACACGATGCCGGGCGTCGTCGCAAAACTCCAGGAGATGGGACTCGCCGTCGAGTCGGAGGGCGCGCTCATCGTGAACCTCGAGGCCGAGAAGCTCGGCGTCGCGATCGTCCGCAAGTCGGACGGCGGCTACAACTACACGACGAGCGACCTCGCATGCGTCAAGTCGCGTGTCGAGGAATACAGCCCGGAGCGCATCATCTACGTGACCGACGCCCGCCAGCAGCTCCATTTCAGGCAGTGGTTCTCGATCGCGGCGAAGATGGGGTACTCCGGCGTCAAGCTCGTCCATGTGCCGTTCGGCCTCATGAGTTACGGCGGTAAGGCGATTTCCACGCGCGAAGGCAACCTCATCAAGCTCGACGAACTCCTCGCCGAGGCCGTGCGGAGGGCGCTGGAGATCGTGAAGGCGCGGACAACGACCGGGGACACCCCGAACCCCGCAGCGGATCAGGCTACGCCTGCTCAAATCTCTCTCGCTGAGCAGATCGGCTACGGCGCGGTCAAATACTCCGATCTCTCGCACGACCCGATTACCGACATCGACTTCAACTGGGACAAGGCGCTTGCGCTTGAGGGCAACTCCGGCCCGTACCTCCAATACGCCTACGCGCGCGTGTGTTCGCTGCTCGACAAGGCGGCGGAGGGGGAGGGCGGCCGCTTCGGCGAGGCGGCCCTACCGAGCGGCGGTCGCGGGGCGACCGCCCTACCGGGTGAGATGCTGCTCTCAACTCCGATTGAGAAACAGCTCGGGTTACAGCTCCTGCAGTTCGGGCCCACCGTACTGCGTGCGGCGGAGTGCTACAAGCCGTCCGTCCTCGCCGACTACCTCTTCCAGACGGCGCAGCTCTACAGTTCGTTCTACCAGCGCTCGCCAATCCTCAAGAGCGAGCCTGCTGTGCGCGACGCGCGTCTGCGTCTCTGCGCGCTGTTCGGAAAGGTCCTCTCCACGGGCCTCCATCTTCTCGGCATAGAAACGCCCAACCGCATCTAAAACAACAATTCAAGCAAGGAGTCTAAAATGAACACAACCGCGAATCCCATGCTCGGCTCGCTCATCTTCGCCCTCGGCGGCTTCGCCGGAGCCGTGTTTGCCGTTCCGTTCCGCAAGGTGAAGGGCTGGGCGTACGAAAGCTACTGGTTCGTCTACGCCGTGGTCGGCCTGGTCGTTTTCCCGGCGGCGCTCGCGTTCGCGACGGTGCCGGACCTCTGCGGCGTGCTCGCGAAGACGCCGACCGCAACCCTGCTCGGCTGCGCCGGCTACGGTGCGCTGTGGGGCGTGGGCGGCCTCACGTGGGGCTTGATGATCCGCTATCTCGGCGTGGGGCTCGGCCTCGCGATCGGCTGCGGACTCTGCTCTGCCACGGGTACGCTCATCCCGCCGATCCTGCAGGGCAAGGCGGGCGAACTCGTAAAGGACTCAGCCGCGCTGATTACGCTGGGCGGCGTTGCGCTGTCGCTCGTCGGCATCGTGTTCGTGGGCCTCGCCGGCAAGTCGAAGGAGGCGGAGCTTCCTGAGGAGGAGAAGAAGAAAGCCGTTGCCGAATTCAACTTCAAGAAGGGCATCGTCGTGGCCTGCATCAGCGGTATCTTCTCCGGGTGTATGAATTTCGGCCTCCAGAACGGCTGGTGGACGGACGCTGCCGGCGTGAAGCACACCGTCGCCGAGTTGGCCAAGGCCGTCAACACTGGCGACTGGTGGACGGGCATGCCCGTGCTGATCGTCGTGCTGTGGGGCGGTTTCCTCGTGAACCTCTGCTGGTGCTTCTACATGAACGCGAAGAACAAGACGTTCGGCGACTACGCGAAGGCGGCTTCGCCGTCCGGTCTAGGCGTGATCTTCTGGTCGGGCCTCGCGGGCGTCATCTGGGCGTGCCAGTTCGCGTTCCTCAAGATCGGCGAGCCGCTGTGCGGCGACATGGCATACGTGGGCTTTGCCATCCTCATGGGTTCGAGCGTGCTCTTCTCGTCGCTGCTCGGCGTGTTCCTCGGCGAATGGAAGGGAACCGGCGGTAAGACGCGCGGTCTGCTCGTGACCGGCCTTCTGATCCTCGCCGCATCCATCGTCGTGACCGCCGTCGCGAAGATGTGACATCTTAATTCCCCATCCGCTTATATCTTAGAACCAGTTGCGAAACTTTTCTTGCTTTCGCTGCTGGGAGATTAGGAGTATAGGAGTTGAGGAGAATACTACAAATTCTCCAATCTTCTCCCAGCCTCCAAAACTCTGAAACTCCCAATAGCGAAAGCAAGAAGGGCCTTCTCTGCGCTCTCTGCTTCTCTGCGCCTCTGCGTGAGACTATCGTTTAGTGCCCAATTTATTTTTTGCATCGAAAGCAAATAAGAGAAGCCGCAAGAAGGGCAAGGGGGGTGTCAAAGTTTTTTCGGCGAAGTGTGTAAGATTTTCTGCTTGGGTGCGAGTAGGGAGTAGAAACCAGAAAGGTCACAGGTAAATGAAAATAAAGAAAATACTCGTCACCGGCACGATAGTAGCCCTCCTCGTGGGGCTTGCCGGAACAGGTTCGGCGCTCGTGCTGATGCGCGAGAAGGTACGGGCCCTCGAACAGGAACGCGCGCAGCTTGCGCAAAAAATGAAGGAAAAAGCGGCGCAGGCCCGTACCCGAAGCGTCCCGAAGAAAAAGAAGCAGGCGGCGAAGGCGCCGTCCCGTGTCAAGGACGTAAAACCTATCGCCAATGACGCGAAGCCGGGTTATGAGTATGTGGTGAAGGAAGGCGACGACGTCGTCTCCATTGCGATTAAATTTGGCATCTCCCCCTCCGTATTGATGGATTTCAACGGCTGGAAGATATCTGATGATCTGAAACCTGGAATGGTTGCCAAGATTCCAAGCAACGCGAATCCGGTGCCCGAGGCGAGAATCGCCGCCAATTCAACAAGATCCCCCGCCACGAACAGCGTGCCCGTGGAACTGCGCGTGGCGCGGACGGACTACGACGGCGAGACGACGCTGCGTCTTCATTTGACGCAACGGCCGGACATGGACGTGATCCGCCACTACATCAGCGTGTCGCCGTTGCAGGAGGGCGGCCTGACGTTCAAATACGACGCCGAATACGACGGACGCAAGGAGTGTTGGGAGCCGGTTGTGGTCGTCCAGGGCGAATTCGCCCACCGCACGTACGTGAAGCTGCGCGTGAAGAAGGGATTGCCGCCGTACGGAAAGGGACTGAACCCGCACCCGGAAGGCGCTCTCCGTGAGGACTACGTCTATACCTTCACGCGCAAGGACCGCGACCCCTACGTGAGTTTCGCCGATGACGGACGCTACCTGCCGCCTGGCGGAAAGCGTCTCCTGAAGCTCGAGTCCGTGAACGTCGGGAAGATCCGCGCGAGCGTCCGGCGCGTTGAACCACGCAACGTCGTGCAGCTCCTCGCCCGCGAGGAAGGCGTGTACTCTCGGTACGAGTGGGACAAGGACATTGACGACAAGGAGACGGCCGAACTCGCCGGCGACGCCGAAGAGTCGAAGATGACGCCTCCAAACAAACTCAACGAAAAGGAGTTTACTGCCCTGCCCGTCGCGGTGAATGACGGCAAGGCCACGAACGGCGTGTTCCTCGTGAGTATCCTCAATGACGACAAGCCGCAAAGCGACTACCGTTGGGACGACAACTACAACCCGCGCCACTTCCGGCTCGTGTGCCTCTCCGACCTCGGCCTCAGCGTGCGTTCGGACGCGGCGGACGGTCTGGGCGTGTGGGTGACGTCGCTCCTGAAGGGCACGCCCGTCGCCGGCGCGAAGGTGGAGGTCTATTCCACCGCCAACATTAAGGTGATGGAGGGCGTGACGGACGCCCATGGTTGGTGTCGTGCCGCGCGTGTGGACAAGGGCAAGCCGTTCGCCGTCGTGGTGCGTTCCGCCTCCGGCGACGACATGACGTTCCTCGCGCTTCGCGACTCGATGAAGGTGGACGAGTCATACGCCGACGGCGCGCGGGAGGAGTACCTCGACGACAAGAAGGCGACCGCCTTCTGCTGGACCGATCGCGGCATCTACCGCCACGGCGAGAAGATCTTCGCGCACGTCATCGTCCGCACGGGCGCGCGGCGCGCACCGCCGTCGATGCCGGTGCAGCTCCGCCTCGTCAATCCCGACGGCAACACCTACGCCTCCGTCACGAAGACAACGGACAGCGAGGGCGCAATCTCCCACGACGGGTTCACCGTCGCGGACGACCAGCCGAGCGGCGGGTGGTCCATCATCGCGGAGATCCCCGGCAAGAACGGCCGGCACCTGGGCGACGTGGACGTGAAGATCGAAGAGTTCGCCCCGCCGCAGATTCGCGTGGCCGTCGATGCGACAACCGCTCCGCATCCCACCAACTTCGCCTTCACCGTCAAGGCCGAACATCTCTTCGGCGGACCGGCGCAGGGACTTCCCTGCGAGGGCGCGGTTGTGTTCGAGGACGTACCGTTCGCCCCCAAGAACTGGAAGGGCTGGCGTTTCGGAAACGAGAGCCGCGGCCTCAAGCCCAACTACCGGGAACTGGAGCGGAAGTGTCTTGCGGCCGACGGCTCCTTCCGCTACGAGGCGCCGATCTGGGCCGATTACGGCCTTCCCAAGGCTGCGGTGCGCGCAACGGCACAGGGCGTGGTGTTTGAGGACGGCGGACGTCCCGCCACCGCGCGGAAGAGCGCCATCCAGCACTACTATCCGTTCTACATCGGAACGACGGCGAAGAGCAGCATGAAGCTCGAGAAGGGGATTCGTCCGAAGATCGCCGTGGCGTGCGTGGCGCCGGACGGCACGCGTCTCGCCGAGTCGCGCAAGCTCGTCGCGGAGATCGAGCGTATCGACACGGTGTACTCGTATCGCAAGAAGTCCGACGGCTGGCAGTCGTGGGACTGCGACCGCGTACACGTGCTCGTGGCGTCCAACATCGTCGTCGCCACCTCCACGAACGAGAACTCGGTGCTCGAACTGCCGCTTGAAAGTTCCGGCGACTACGTGCTCACGATCAAGGACCCGACGTCGGACGCGTCGTTCGGCATGAACTTCTACCTCAGCAACTGGGGCGACAACGTGGTGCGCGCGCCGCTCTCGAATCCGACCGAGGTGACGGTCGTTCCGGACAAGGCGCACTACCGCGCGGGCGAAGCACCGAGCCTCACCGTCAAGGCGCCGTTCGCGGGATACGCGCTCGTCTCGGTCATGCGCGAGAAGGAGGTTTATACGGAGGTGCTGAACCTCACGAACGCGACGAGCGAGGTGAAGCTGCGTCCCGTGAAGGCGGACGAAGCGCCGAACCTTGACGTGTATGTGTCCGTGGTGCAGAGCGTGGCGGCCAACGCGCGCCATCTTGCCGCCCGTGCACACGGACAGACCACGGTCTCAATCCGCCCTGAAGAGAACGAGGTTCCCGTGGAGGTGGACGCCAAGGTGATCGGTTTCCGCGAAGTCAACGTGGAGGTGTCCGCACCGCGCGCGACGGTCGCCGTGGTGACAGTCGTGGACGAGGCGATCAACATCCTCTGCGGCGGCAAGACGCCCGATCCCATCGGCTATTTCTCGGAACTGCGCTGCGCCGAGCATCCGCTTCATGACCTCTATCACCGGATTCTGCCGGTGGTGGGCGAGGACGAGCTGCGCGTGAACGGCGTGAAGACCGGCGGCGGCTTCGGCGCGGAGATGCTGGGCCGCGTGAGTCCCGTGCCCACGCGCCGGTTCAAGCCGCTCGCGCTGTGGAGCGGACGCGTTCCCGTGGTGGACGGCAAGGCCCGTACGTCGTTCAAGCTGCCGGAGTTCGTGGGCGAGGTGCGCGTGACGGCCGTCGCGTACAGCGCGTCCGCCGCCGGTGCCGCGTCCGTCCAGCGCAAGGTCACGCCGAAGCTCGTCACGATGCCCGACGCCCCGCGCTTCGTCGCGCCCGGCGACAAGTTCGAGGCCACGTTGCCGATCCACAACCGCAGCGGCGCGGCGGCCACGTTCGCCTGCACGATCACCACGAACGGGGCGGCGGTTCTCACCGTCTCCGGCGCGGCGCTCGCGAAGGACGCCTCCACAAACATCGTGGTGCGTCTGGCCGCACCGAAAGATCCCGGCGAGCTGAATATCGGCTACCACGTGAAGGGCATGGGCGAAGACCACGCCAAGACGATTCACCTGCCGGTGCGTCCCGCCGTCGCGTGGGTCGAGACGTCGGGCGTCATGCCGGAGAGCGAGTGGAAGCCGCCAGTCGGCGGACGCTTCTCGGCGCGGACGTTCGATTCGCCGATCGGCGAGCTCGAGCGCGCGCTCGGGTGGCTGGCGGACTATCCGCACGGCTGCCTGGAGCAGACCTCGTCGCGCATCTTCCCGCTCGTGGGCGCGTCCGGCATCCTCAACACCGTGACGCCGAAGGGTCCGGATTACATCGTGGCGGGCGTGAAGCGCGTCGAGTCGATGATCCGCAAGAGCGACTTCGTGATGTGGCCCGACTGCAATTACGCGCCGTGGGACCGCGAGGTGTCGCTCTACGCCGCGCACTTCCTCATCGAGGCTGAGAAGTCCGGCGTCAAGCTCAACCCCGTGGCGAAGGACCAGGTGCTCGGCTTCCTGCGCCGGTGGGCGGTCTCCACCAACACCGTCCACGCCGCCTACGCCTGCCACACGCTCGCGCTCGCGGGTGTGCCGGACCGCGACCGCATGTTCAGTCTGTATGATGCGCGGGACAAGCTCTCGCTCCTCTCGCGGGCTCGTTTGGCGCGCGCGTTCGCGTGCGCGTCCGAACGGAACCGCGCGCTCGACCTGTTGGCGAACGCGTCCGCACCCGCGTCGGTGAAGGAGGCCGCGTTCGCGCTCATCGCGCTTCTCGAACTGGGCGCGGAGAACGCGCGCGTGCTGCCGCTCGTGGAATTCCTCAACTCCAGGCGCGAGCGGGCGAAGTACAGCTGGGGCACGACGGAGGAGAACGCCCACGCGCTGCTCGCGCTCGGCACGTTCTACCGCTACCACCCGCCGAAGAAGGGCGAGAAGTTCGTGAGCTGGCGCAAGCTGACGCTGCCCGATCCGCGCGACGTGCGGGACGAGTCGAACGGCATCGCCATCGAGCGCCGGTTCTTCGACGCGGAGGGGAACGCCGTGGACCTCGGCGCGCTGCGTCGCGGACAGCTCCTCGTCGTCGAACTGTCGGTTACGGCTTATGACACGCGCGAGCTGAACGACCTCGTGGTCGAGGACTTCTTCGCCGGCGCGTTCGAGCCGGTCCACGGCGCGCTCCCAGCGACGTTCGCGCCGCCGCCCGGCGACAAGGCCATCCCGCAGGCGGACTGGGTGATGCGCAGCGACGCGCGGGACGACCGCATGCTCGTGTTTTCGAAAAAGTTCAAGCTGGAGAAGGGACGTGAAGCCAAGTTCCGCTATCCTGTGCGCGTGGTTTCGGCGGGCGATTTCATTCTGCCGGGCCCGAGCGTTGAGGGCATGTACCATCCTGCTCTGCGCGCTCGCCGCATTCCTGGCCGCGTCATGGTTCGTCCTTGATTGGTCCGACGCGGGCGCGGAGGACTACCCTGGCGGAACCGTCCTGCGGGACGCCGCCGGGAACGTCCTGCGCGTCTCGCTGGGGCCGGGCGACGTGGACTGCCGGCCGTACTACACGGCCGACCGCTCGGACTGGATTGTCAAGGCGCTGATTGCGTCCGAGGACGGCACGTTCTGGACGCATTGCGGGGTACGCCCCTTGAGCGCCCTCCGCGCCGCGTTCCAGAACGTGTTCAGCGGACGGCGCGTCTCCGGCGCCTCGACGATCACGATGCAGGCGGTGCGTCTCATCGCGCCGCATCCGAAGTCGCTCTGGTGGAAGTGGAAGGAGGCCGTGCTGGCGGTGAAGATGGAGCGGTGCAAGTCGAAGGAGTGGATCGTCACGCAGTACCTCAACCGGGCGCCGTTCGGCGCAAACTTCGTGGGCGTGGAGGCCGCCGCGCAGGGGTGGTTCGGGAAGGGCGCGAAGGAACTCGGCCTCGGCGAGGCGGCGCTCCTCGCGGGAATGGTGCAAGCGCCATCGCGGTATCGTCCGGACCGACACTACGACCGCGCCATCGCGCGGCGCGACTACGTGCTCGGGCGCATGGTCACGCTCGGGATGATCACGGACGAGCAACGTGAGGCGGCGCGGTCGGTGAAGCCGGTTCTCTGTCGTGCGCCGCGTCCGTTCAAGGCCCCGTACTTCTGCGACTGGGCGATGCAGGCGCTTGACGCGGAGGGGAACGGCGGCGACTTCACCACGACCCTCGACGCCGACATACAGGAACGCTACGAACGCGCGGTGAACGCCGCCGCCGAGAAGGGAGGCTACTCCGTGGCGGCCATCGTGATGAAGGCCGCGTCCGGCGACGTGCTTGCGCTCGCGTGCAGCGGCGACTACTTCGACAGCGCGGGCGGACAGGTCAACACGGCCCTCGCGCCGCGTCCGGCAGGTTCCACGCTTAAGCCGTTCCTCGTCGCGCGCGCGTTGGAGCGCGGCGTGGTGTCGCCGGACGAGCGCCTCTGCGACGTGCCCGTGGCGTTCCGGGGGTACCGTCCCGCCAACTTCGACGCGAAGTACCGGGGACTCGTCACCGTGCGCGACGCGCTCGTCCTTTCGCTGAATATCCCGTTCGTCCAGATGCTCCAGCGCGTGGGCGTGGCGTCGTTCGGGGACTGCCTGCGTTCACTTGGCTTCCAGCACGTCGCCGGCGGCGACGAGCAGTTCGGCCTCGGTATGGCGATCGGGAACGTGGAGGTGACGCTGATGGAGCTCGTTTCCGCGTACGCGGCGGTTGCGCGCGGCGGGGACGGCGTGTTTTCGCCGGGGGCGTGTTACCTCATCTCCGACATGCTCTCCGGCGCGGAACGCGCGCAGGCGGCGCTCGGACATGTGGCGGACGTGGAGACCTCGCGCTTCGCGTGGAAGACCGGTACGTCAAGCGCGTACCGTGACGCCTGGACGGTTGCGTGGAACCCGGATTACGTGGTGGGCGTGTGGTGCGGACACAAGTCCGGCGGCTTCGGCGACCAGTCGCTCGTGGGGGCGAAGGCGGCGGCGCCCATTGCGTGGGGCCTCGCGCGCGCCCTCTATCCGCAGAACGACGGGCCGTGGTTCGCGCGTCCGGCGGAGGTCGTTCCGCAACGTGTTTGCACGTACACGGGGCGTCCCGCGTCGCCGGACTGTCCTGACGTGGCGGACGGCTGGTCGCTCGCGGGGAAGAGTCCGTCGGCTCTCTGCACCGCGCACCGGCGGGACGCGTCGGGAAACGTGATCACGCAGGAGAATCCGGCGCTGGCGGCGTTTGCAGGGCGCATCACGCGGGCGGAAAAGCTCGCGATCTCCAAGCCCGAGGACGGCGCGGAGTTCTGTCTTGTGGAAGGGGAGCTCAACCAGCAGATCGTCTGCCAGGCGATCGGCAACCCGGTGGGGTCGCGTCTCTGGTGGTTCGTGGACGGACGTTTGGAGGGCGAAAGCGACGGCGCGCAGGCGAAGACCGTGCCGATGACAGTCGGCAGGCACGTCATCACCTGCACGACGGCCGAAGGCGTCTCCGCCTCCGTCCGCATCACGGTGACGGAATAGCCGCACGCATCGGAGTTTTTTTGGTATAATGCGCCGCGATGAAAAAAAGGAAGGTGAAATAGGAATGAGCTGGTTTGGTGGTGCGATAGGCTATGTGCTGGGTTCGCGTTTCGGAGCGCTAGGCGGAATTCTTGGCGCTGTGCTAGGCAGTGGCATCGCAGACCTGCTCAAATCCAAGGCGAATGAAGCCGATGTACAGCGGCGGATGGAGCAGGATGCACGCGAACGGATGCGGTCGCGTGCCGCATCGCGCAATGGGTCGACTACGGAACGCGAGGTCGTGTTCCTCTCTGCGGTGGGCGCGATGCTGGCGAAGCTTTCAAAAGCCGACGGCCATGTTGACGCGTCGGAGATCGAGGCGGGAGAGCAGGCTTTCGTGCGGCTCGGCCTTACCCCTGCAAACCGCAAGCTGTGCATACGGGCCTTTCACGCGGCGAAGACGGACGCCCATTCAATATTTGACTACGCAGAGTCTTTTGCATCGGTTACCTGCGCTGTCGCAATCCGCGAGATGATGTACGACATCCTCTGGGACGTCGCCTGCGCGGACGGTACCGTGTCCGCAGAGGAGCGCCGCATCCTCGAGATGATCGTCACGCCTCTTCGCATACGCCCTTCGCTTTTCTCGGAACAATGGTCTCGCCGAATCCGCGCCAGCCGTCCAGCCCAAAGCGCCATCGATCCTTACGCTGTTCTCGGATGCAGTGCCTCCGCCACGAACGAGGAGATCCGCCGCGCCTACCGCGCACAGGCCAAGAAGCACCATCCGGACATCCTTCGCGCGCAGGGACTGCCAGAGGAAATGATCGCAAGGGCAAATGAGCAGATGGCTCGCATCAATGCTGCATGGGATGAAATCAAGCGCGCCCGCGGCCTTGGGTGACGAACGGCAAGCGTACGACAGCAAGAAGGTGAGTGGTTGCGCCCTTGGTGTATCCCCCACCACTGCAACTGGCAGCGTGTTTGCCTCACGGCGTTTTTTTTTGGTAGAATAGCGCCATGCCGAAGAAGAAGACCATAAAAGTCCCCACGACCGGCGTGTGCGACTTCGAGACGCTGGTCACGAGCAAGAAGGGGAAGTACGTCGACAAGACGGACCTGCTCTATGAAATTTGCAACGACGCGGACCAGCAGCTGTTCATCTCGCGCCCGCGCAGGTTCGGCAAGTCCCTGATGCTCTCCACGTTGAAGGCGATGTTCGAGGGACGGCGCGATCTCTTCAAGGGCCTCGCCATCGACAAACTGCCGTGGGAAGGATGGAAGCAGCCGACGCCCGTGTACAGCTTCACGATGGGCGACGTGACCGGCGAAAATTACGAAGAGGTCAAGGAACAGCTGGGCGAACTTGTCGAAGACCTGTTCCAGCAGGCGGGCATCCCCGTCCCCGAAAAAGGCACGATTCCGGGTAAGTTCAAGGAGTACGCTACGCTCCTCGGTTACTCACCGAAGGAACTTGACGGGCCACTCCGCGAGAACGTCGAGGCGTTCGGCGAGAAAAGCGGAATGGACTTTGCCGCCGCGAAGGCCGCGATCCTGTCATGGTATGACGGCTATCGTTTTTCCCCGAGGAATGAGAACCGCGTCTGCAATCCCGTCTCCCTGGGCCGTGCGTTCAAGGATGGAGAGCTGAAAGGCTATTGGGAGACAACCGGCAGGGCGACGCTCATCATCAACCGCATTGCGAAGGCCGGCAAGATGCCGGGCGACCTCGAGAACGTGCCGGCGGACGCCATGACGCTCGACGTGTGCGACGCGGAGACGCTGCCGATGGAGGCCCTGCTCTACCAGGGCGGTTACCTCACGATCAAGAACGTGATTCCGCCGCCCAGGGAACCCGATGGACAGATAACCCAAAGCGAATCTTATGTCCTCGCGCCGCCGAACCTCGAGGTGCGCGATGCCTTGAAGCGCGGATATCTCTCGCAGGTGATGGGCATGAGGGAGGGCTCCTTCAATCCGCTTGTGGAGCGGGCCAGGCGACTGATCGCCTCGGGCGACTGGAAGGGCTATCTCTACGAATCTCTTTTTGGACTGTACGCCTCCATCCCGGTTGATTGGCATATCAAGGACGAGGCAGAGGCGAAGCGGTATTTCCAGCTGTTCACGTCCATGACAGGTGCAAACCCGCAGCCCGAGGTGGCATCTATCTTCGGCTACGCCGACGCGGTGATCGAGACTCCGGCCAACGTGTTCGTGTTCGAGTTCAAGTACCGCAAGAGCGCGAAGGCGGCGATCAGGCAGATCCGCGAACGCGGCTACGCCGACAAGTGGATCGGCGGCAAGCGCCCCGTCACGCTCATCGGCATCAACTTCAACCCGAAGAAGCGCAACATCGACATGCCCATCGTCGAACCGGCGTAAATCTGGTATACCGTTGTCGTTTGTTAAGCGTAAAACGGCATCGCGGCTTGCGGAACGCCGTCTGAAATGGTAAAATAACGGGGTTTGTCCCCTCTGTCGTGGAACGGTTGGCCGCAGGTGGCAGCAAGCTGGATGGCTTGCCCTGTCGGCGTCGCGGAAGAGGTGTTCGGGCGAACTCTGGAGAAAACATGAAGCGAATCCTGTGCAGCGCGGCGGCGTGTCTTGCGGTGAGCCTGGCGATGGGCGCGATGCGTCCGACGCCGGAGTACCTGAAGAGCGCGGTTGTCTACCAGATCGTGTTGCGCAACTTCACGCGCGACGGTACCTTCAAGGCCGCGACGGAGATGCTGGAGCACGTGCGGTCGGCGGGTATCGACGTGGTGTACCTGTGTCCGTTCGTGGAGATGGACCGCGACATGGACAAGTCGGGCTGGAGCATGCGCCAGAAGAAGAGCGGCTTCGTCACGCCCAAGAACCCGTACCGCATCTCGAACTACGACAAGATCGACCCCGAGTACGGCGGCGACGCCGACTTCAAGGCCTTCAACGACAAGGCGCACGCGCTCGGCATGAAGGTGTACATGGACCTCGTTTACCTTCACTGCGGCCCGAACAACGTGATGAAGGACATGTTCCCCGACGCCTTCCAGAAGAACGCGGATGGCTCGGTGCGCACGACGCGGTGGCATTTCCCGTACGTCAACTTCGCCTCGAAGGACGTGCGCAAGTATCTGATCGACTCGATGCTCCACTGGATCAGCCTCGGCTGCGACGGCTTCCGCTGCGACGTGGGCGACGCCGTGCCGATCGACTTCTGGGTTGAGGCGGTGTCCACGTGCCAGAAGGTGAAGCCAGATCTCGTGATGATCAACGAAGGTACGAATCCCGAATGGCTGAAAAAGGCGTTCGACGCCTGCTACGCCTGGCCGTGGAGTTTCTCGATCCGCAACTTCCTCACGCCATCTTTGCACGGACAGGTGACCGCGAAGAACAAGACGCTCGACCAGAAAATGCCGGGCGTGCGCGCGTACGAGGCGAAGATTCCGAAGGACGCGCTGATGTTCTGCTTTATGGACAACCACGACACGGCCGCCGACGATTGGGAGAAACGCTTCGACCGCGTCAATCCCGTCGAGGCCGGCAACGCGGCGTTCGTGCTCACGTTCCTGCGCCGCGGACTGCCGCTCGTCTTCAACGGCAACGAGATCGCCGACAATTCGCTCAACACGTTCTTCGCGCCCGTCGAGGATCCCGGCCGCGCGCGCAAGACCGTCGACTGGGCGCGCGCGCTCCAGCCCGCCGGACAGAAGCGCCTCGCGCTCATCCGTGCGCTCGCGAAGCTGCGCCACGAAAACAAGGTCTTCGCCGAAGGCTCGCAGGAATGGGTGACGGCGGGCGAGAAGGACGGCGCGATCGCGTTTGTGCGCCGGTTCGGCGACAAGGCCGTGTTCGTGACGGCGAACCTCACGCCGAAGCCGATGGCGTTCACGCCGTTCAGTCCGGAAAGCGGCGTGAAGATCGACCCGAAGAAAGCGCCGATGCTCGCGGAGGGCTTCACGCTTGACGCGCACGGCGTTGTCCGCCTCGCCCCCTACGGCTTCGTGGCCATTGAACTCTGAAAGGAACCAGACATGAAAAAAGCAACCACCGCATTCCTCCTCTCGCTGGCCGTCGCCGCCGGCGCCGAGACCATCCAGATGCCGCCCGGCTGCACGACGCCCGACGGCATGGCCGTCGACCCGCAGGGGCGTCTCGTGATCGCCGCGCCGAACACGAAGCACGACAAGCCCGGCGCGTTCTACCGTATCGAGAAACCCGGCGCGGAGCCTGTCAAGTGGTTCGAGGTGCCGGCGCTGAAGGAATCGGGCTATTCCCAGCCGATGGGCGTGTGTTTCGGCGAGAAGGGCGAGATGTTCGTGTGCGACTGCCAGAAGGCGGGCCTCGGGCGCATCCTCCGCGTGAAGATCGAGAATGACCGTCCCGTCTCCTTCGAGACCGTCGCCGAGGGCCTCGCCAACGCGAATGGCGTGAAGTACCTGAACGGACGTCTTTACGTGACGCAGGCGTTCATGCCGGGCGTGAAGCGCGGCGACGGCGCGGCGTCGAGCGGACTCTACATGTTCAAGACGACCGACCGCAACGTGCGCCCGGCGAACACGCCGGCGGATCCGCAGTGTGTGTTCTCGGATGTGACGCGCAACAAGAAGATCCGCGGCGGGCTCAACGGCGTCGCGATTGACTCGAAGGGCGCGATCTACACCGGCAATTACGGCGACGGACACGTCTGGAAGCTCACGCTTGGCGCGGACGGACGCGTCGCGAAGAGCGAGGTGTTCGTGCCGGCGTCGGCGGGCGTGAAGACGCCGGACGGCCTCTGCTTCGACAAGAACGACAACCTCTACATCGCCGACATGTTCGGCGACGCGGCGGTGAAGGTGACGCCCTGCGGCAAGGTCGAGATCGTGAAGAAGGGCGGCTTCAAGAGTCCGTGCGAACCGTGCGCGTGGGAGGGCAGCCTCTACGTGTGCAACTGGCGCGGCACCACGGTGGAGCGGATACCTCTTTCCGAATGATCGTCCGTTTTGGATTGACATTCGGCGGCTAAAAGTGGATAATTTCACATCGAAACTTGACGGGATTCCCGAAAGGCACGAAGATGGCAGACGAAAACAAAGAACAGGAACCAGAGAACCAGGTCGATCTCAGCGGTCTCGGTTCCTTTGACTTCACCCCCGACTGGGCGAAGGGCAAGCCCGACGACAAGTCGCGCTACGCCCATTTTGAGGGCCGCGAAGAACGCGCGCCGCGCCGCGACGGCGACCGCCCGCACTTCAACGGCCCGCGCCGCGACGACGGGGATCGTCCGCGCTTCAAGGGCCCGCGTCGCGAAGAGGGCGACCGTCCGCGTTTCAACGGTCCGCGCCGCGACGGCGACCGTCCGCCGCGCCGCGAGGACGGCGACCGCCCGCGCTTCAACGGTCAGCGCCGTGACGGGGATCGTCCACGCTTCGGCGGCCCGCGCCGCGAGTTCATCGCGCCGCTCGACGCCGACGTGCGCATCCTGCCCGCGCCGAAGGACATTGGCACGATCATCAACAAGATCAAGGCCACGCACCTCGCCTACCCGCTCAAGCAGCTCGCCTATTTCTTCCTCGACCATCCCGAGGCGTGCATCCTGCGCATCAGCCCGAAGAAACCGAAGGCGGGCGAAGCGCCGGCCGACCTCAACTTCCACCAATGCAAAGCGTGCGGCGCGGTCATGTTTTCCGAGGAGGAACTTCTCGCGCACGTCCTCACCGCCCACATCACCGACTACTACGTCGCAGAGGAAGTCACCTGCGATCCGCCGAAGGGCGCATTCACGTGCGTGGCGAAGTGCGGTCTGACCGGCGAGCTGCTCGGTCCGCCGAACCTGCACGGCTACGACGCGCGCATCCGCGAGATGCTGCGCACGCACTTCCCGGACATGAGCGAGCAGGCGTACCGTGCCCGCATCGAGATGGTGCGCGACTCCGACGTGATCGAGCAGTGGCGCGCGTCCGCCACGAAGAAGACGGTCTACAAGAAGAAGGGCGAGCCGGATGCCCCTGCCGTGGAACGCGAGGTCGCCGAGCGTGAGTTTCGCAGCATGATCGCGCCGAGTCTGCTTACCGCGCCGAAGAGCGTGGACATGACGGCCGACGTGGCGCTGAAGACGTCTTCGAAGCCGTTGCTCTACGCCTGCCGCGACGCGCTCCAGCGCGAGAAGCGTTTCCCGGCGTCGTTGTTCTACGCGCTGCGTGGCGCGTTCCACCACCGCAAGCTCGCGTTCTTCCGCGCGAACGATCCGCGCGGTCCTGAATTCGTGAGCGCCGCGCAGCCGACGAAGCTCGATACGTCACACGCCATCGCCGAACTGACTGCGATAGTGAACTACGTGGAGGCGAATCCCTGCTCGACGCAGGCGGCGCTCCTCACAGCCCTCGCCGGCGAAGACAAGACGAAGACCGCCGAGATACGCGCACATCTCACATGGCTCATTGAAAAGGGTTATGTGGTGGCCTACGCGAACGGCGCGCTCACGGCCCCCGCGGAACATCCTCTCTACCGCCAGCCGAAGGGCACCACCCCCGCAAAAGACGCGGCACCTGCCCCTGCCCCACAAAAGGACGTGGCGGACGCCCCTGCAGTCGGGGTGGCGGACGTCCCGTCCGCAAATGACGCGGCGGGCGACCCGCCCGCCGCCCCCGCCCCCATTGCCGAAGAACCTAAAGAAGAAGTGAAGCAAGATGAAACTGCCGCTCAGTTGGCTGAATGAATACGTTGACGTCTCCGACATCCCGCCTGCCGACCTCGCCGAGCGCCTCACGCGCAGCGGCCTCCAGGTCGAGGCGATTGAGACGTCCGGACCGGAACCGCTTTCCGATTTCTTCGTCGTCGCCGAAGTGCTCACCTGCGAGGTGATCGAAGGCACGCACCTCCACAAGACCACGGTCACGGACGGCAAGGAGACTCTGCAGATCGTGTGCGGCGCGCCGAACTGCCGCACGGGACTCAAGACCGCTCTTGCGAAGATCGGCGCAGTTGTGCCGGACGGCGGGTTCAAGATCAAGAAGGGCAAGCTGCGCGGCGTGGAGTCGTTCGGCATGCTCTGCAGCTCGAAGGAACTCGCGCTTCCCGGCGGCGACCATGCGGGCATCATGGAGCTTCCGCCCGAGACGCCCGTCGGCGCGTTCGTGCGCGACGTGGTAGGCTGCGAAAAGCCCGAGACGGTCTTCGACATTGAAGTTACCTGGAACCGTCCCGACGCGCTGAGCGTGATCGGCCTCGCGCGCGAGTTCTCCGCGATCCTGGGGCGTCCGCTCAAGATGCCGCCCATCGACTTCACGGAATCCGCTACCGACGTGAACGACGAGGTGAAGGTGGTCGTGGAGGACGCGGTGCGTTGTCCGCGCTACACGGCGCGCGTGATCACGTCCGTCAAGGACGGCCCCTCGCCCGATTTCATGGCGAAGCGTCTCGAGGCGTGCGGCGTCCGGTCGCTCGGTCTCCTCGTGGACGTGACGAACTACGTGATGCTCGAGTGCGGCCAACCGATGCACGCGTTCGACTACCGCACGCTCGCGGGCAAGACGATCGTCGTGCGCGATGCGCGTCCCGGCGAGAAGATCCGCACGCTCGACGGCAAGGACCGCGACCTCGACGAGTCGATGCTCCTCATCTGCGACGCCGAAAAGCCGAGCGCCGTGGCGGGCGTGATGGGCGGCGAAGGCAGCGAGATTGCCGCCGGCACCGACCACGTGCTGCTTGAATCCGCGCTCTTCGAGCCCACTTCCACAAAGTACACCGCCACCAAGCTCGGCCTTGCAACGGAGTCCAGCTACCGTTACATCCGAGGCGTCGACAAGGACCTCGCCGACTGGGCGAGCCGCCGTGCGGCGCACCTCCTGCAGAAGTACGGCGAGGCCGTGGTCGCGAAGGGCGTGGTGGACGTGGACAACCGCACGAAGCCGCTGAATGCCGACGTGACAATCAACTTCGACCGCGCGCGTGCGCTGATCGGCATTCCGGTCGGCAACGACGCGATGGTCGTGATCCTGAAGAACCTCGGATTCACTTGCCGCGACGACGCACCGGGCAAGCTCTACGCCGCCGCCAAGACCGCTACGTTCGGCGTGCCGTCCTGGCGCTGGGACATCCAGCTCGAAGCCGACCTCGTGGAAGAGATCGCGCGCGTCTACGGGTTGGACAACATCCCCGACACGATGCCGTCCGCCCCGAGCGTGTCCCCGCTCTCCGACGCGCCGTTCCGCGCGAAGGAGAAAGTGCGCGCCACGTGTCTTGCGCTCGGTTTCTCCGAGGCGATGCACTACTCGTTCCTCTCGCAGGGTGAACTCGATGCGTTCGACGCGCGTCCGGAGACGCAGGCTCTCCGTCTCGCGCTGCCCGATCCCGTCTCCGCCGAATACGGCGTATTGCGCGATTCGCTTCTGCCGCAGCTGATGGGGTCGCTCGGACGCAACGCGACGCATCAGGTGGACCAGCCCGAACTTTTCGAGATGGGCCGCGTGTTCGGCAAGGACAAGGACGGCAAGCCGTTCGAATGCGAGCGTCTTGCACTCGGCTTCGCGGGTCCCGTGGGCCGTTCCGCGCTTGACTGCCGCCGCGCCGTGAGCGCGGAGGAAGCGCTCCTCTGGATGAAGGGCGCCGTCGAGACGCTTGCGCGCCGCGTGCACGTGGGCAAGATCGAGTTCAAGTCCGCCGACCATCCGGCCTTCGCACCGGGTGCGGCACTCGAGATCCGCATCAACGGACGCCCCGCCGGCGTGCTGGGCGTGCTTTCCGCGAAACTGCGCCACCCGTTCCGCCTCACCACGCAGATGGCGCTGGCCGAGCTCGACCTCGCGCCGCTCCTGAAGCGCGTGGACGCCGTCGCCAAAGTCAGCGCCGTGCCGGCGTTCCCGATGGTCAAACGCGACGTCGCGTTCGTCGCGGGCGCGGGCGTCACGCACGAGCAGGTGGTCGCGTGTATCCGCAAGGCCGCGCCGCCGGAGTTGACGGATATCCGACTTTTTGATATCTTCTCGTCCAAGGACATCGGCAAGGACCGCCGTTCGTTCGCCTACTCGCTCGCGTTCAGGGCCGCAGACCGCACCCTGACGGACGACGAGGTGAACCGCGCGTTCGCGAAGATCACGGACGCGCTTAAGGCGACGCTCCAGGTCGACATCCGAGACAGTTGATCTTTCACATCGTGGGCGCTGGCTTGCACGCGGATTCGGCAGCGTATTTCTCTGACCTTCGTTTTATGACGGGAGCCTAAAGGCGGCGGCATCCGTGCCGTCGCTGGGGGCACCCACTTGGAACATGAGGTTCCAGAGGTCCTGCACTACGGCAAGGCGGCGCTTTTTATTTGCCCGCACCGTAATATCACGCGCTAAACCCGCTTCGTCGCATGTCACGATAAGTGGCGTAGGGGTGGTTCGCTCCGCCCTTGTTAACCTTCGGGTTCCTGGGACGGATCAGACGTTAGGAAGAGGCTGTCGATTTTCGTTCCGTCTTCGCGGGAGTGGAGGGTAAGAACGACAGGACCGGCGGGGAGCGTCAGCTCGGCCTTGAACTTACGCCACTGCCACAGTCCCTTCGTTACGCCTGTGGGCCACACAGTCGGCGTGAGGATCGTTCCGCTGCGTGAATTCGCGCGCGGGTATTCGCCAGCGTAGGCTGAGACGAAAAACGAGTCATCGTCCGGCGTGGGCGCCCAGATGCGTCCCCACAGATGGTACGTACCCGCTGCATGGACATCGAGCTGCCACGAGACCTGGCCGCGTCCGCTGCGTTTGCCGCCGACTTCGCCCGGCAGCCACACGAACTTCCCACCAAACGCGCCTGGATCGGCGTCCGCCCTGAGCGAAGGCTCGATTGCGCCGCTTTCCGCCTCCCATGTCGCTGCACGCCGCGTCGTCACGGGGATGCGGTTGGCGGCGAGGGCCTTGATGACGCGCGCTCGCTCGGCGCGGTATTCGGCGATTCCAGGCGCCTCGCCGACGATCTCCGCGCCGATGTCGCGTCCGTTGACCGCGAAGATCGCGCGCTTAGGCGCAGGCTCGACGCATGATGCTGCGGCGAAGGGCGAGTCTGCCCCCAGAGTGAGCGGGCCATCTTCGCCGGAGGCCTTGAGCGCGATGTTTGTTGACGTGGCGTGGACGGAGCAGGTTGCGGATTTGAACGCGGCGCGGAAGGCTGCGAACTTTTCAGGCGTGGAGGCGTTGTCCGTCACGCGCACCCAGAAGGCCGCAGAAGGAGGGTTGGTGGTATCCATTGGACGTCCCCAGAAGTCGTGGTGCGCGACGGTGAGTCGGAAGGCGTTCACGTCGGGCGGGTCGTCCCACACGACCGCTGCGGGCGCGCTGTCGCCCGCGATGCCGCGCGACCACGCGACGCGTACGGCGCGGTCGCGCACGGAGGGATCGCGGTCCTGCATTTCGGCGGCGACGCCGAAGAGGATGTCGAGCTGGTCGAGGTGCCGACCGGTCTCGCAGAAGTAGAAGGCGGCATGGAATAGTTCCGCGGCGCCGAGCGCGCGGTCGTGTCGCTTCGCCTTTTCGACGGTGTAGGCGAAGGAAGCCTCGGCGCGCTGTTCCATGGACGTCTGGCGGTCAAGCGTCGTCGCGCCTGCGAGGCACGGCGCGACCAACACTGCGATTAGAAAATTTTTCATGGACACAGTATATCATATCAGCAATCCCCTTGCACGGACGGGGAATGCGTGGTATACTGTTTGCGCTTTGACTTTAAGGAGAGACAGGTAAATTATGGCTAACGATGCAAACGCGCAGAAAGCGCAGAACTTCATGAACCGCGGGCGGCAGGCTTTGGAGGCCGGGCGGTACGAGCTGGCCGTGGAGATGCTCATGCAGTCTCTTGAGTGCTCGCCGGACACGTTGGAGACGCGTCGTCTCCTGCGCGCCGCGCAGATTGCCCACTTCCGTCAGTCAGGTGGCGGTGGGTTCGGCGCGAAGATGAAGAGCATGCTCCAGCGCTCGAAGGTGATGGGGCTCGTCAAGAAGGGCAAGGGCGCCGAGGCCATGGCCGAGGCGGAGAAGCTGCTCTCGATCAACCCGCTTGACGGCGACAACATCGACGCCGCCGTGAAGGCAGCCGAGGCGGCGGGTAAGCCCGAGGCCGCCGCGATTTCCGTGGAGGCCGCGTACTCCGGTAACCAGGGGGACGCGAACCTGCTCGAGCGCATCGCCACCTACTACATGATGGCGAAGAACTACGCGAAGGCGCGCGACGCGTACGACAAGCTCGCCAAGCTCAAGCCGGGCGACCAGCACATCCTCCAGCTCCTCAAGAACGCCGAGGCGCAGACCACCATGTCCAGCGGCTGGTCGGACTCCATCGGCAAGAAGGGCGGCTTCCAGGGCATCCTCGCAAACAAGGAGCAGGCGAAGAAACTCGACCAGGCGAACAAGGCCGTCGTGACGGGCGACGACGCCGAGGCCCTCATCGAGGAGAAGAAGAAGCAGATCGAGAAAGAGCCCAACAACATGAACTTCTACCGGGCCCTAGCGCGTCTCTACATGCAGTCTAAGCGCTTCCCGGAGGCAATCCAGACGCTCGAGCAGGCGCAGCAGGTCAACTCGGCCGACCCGGAACTCGACCGCATGCTCTCCACCGTGCGCGCGGCAGACTACGAGGCCCGCATCGAGGAGCTGCGCAAGGAGGGCAAGGAGGAGGAGGCGGAGGCCCTCGAGGTCGAGAAGAACCAGTTCGTGTTCGACGACCTCGCCACGCGCGTGGACCACTATCCGAACGACCTGCACCTCCGCTTCGAGCTCGGCTACCAGTACTACATCTACGAGTACTACGACGACGCCATCCAGCACCTCCAGCTCGCGCAGAAGTCCCCGAAGGACCGTCTGCAGGCGCTCTACTACCTCGCGATGTGCTTCCTCAAGAAGGGGCAGACGGACATGGCGGTGATGCAGCTCGAGACTGCGCGCGACC
Source organism: uncultured Lentisphaerota bacterium (assembly GCA_946413265.1). Taxonomy (GTDB): domain Bacteria; phylum Verrucomicrobiota; class Kiritimatiellia; order RFP12; family UBA1067; genus RUG572. Next base: position 6,019 of record CAMKJU010000009.1, on the reverse strand, counting down.
AGATCCCAACTATGGACGACCTGAAGAAGAAGGTCGTATACCAGCTCGGTCTCTGCGCCGAGGATGCGAAGGACTACGAGAAGGCGTACAACTACTACAAGGACGTCTACTCGTCCGACGTCACGTTCGGCGACCTCAACGAGCGCATGCTCAAGATCGGCAAGCTGCTCCAGGAGTCGAAAAAGTAACGAGGCAATTGCAAGACCTCTCGATGACTGTGACGCACGTTCATTGCTTTCGCTGTTTGGAGTTTTGGAGTCTCGGAGTCATTGAGCCTTTTTGAAGTTTTTCTCCAGGTCTCCTAATCTCCTAAACTCCCAATAGCGAAAGCAAAGAAGTTCCTACAATTGTATCTAGAGGGAGGGGCCGCGCTTGTCGCGGCCTTTCGCTTTGGCAGTCCCGAGGAGAGTCGAACTCCTGTTACTAGGATGAAAACCTGGTGTCCTAACCGTTAGACGACGGGACCTTTTTTTGCAAAGCGGCGTATAGTGTACCAAACACGCCCCGCGCGCGCAAGGGGGAATCGCGAGTTTTTTCATCGCCGATGTTTCGCTTGCGTTTTGTGCTTGCGGAAGAGCCGCATTTGTGAGAGAATGTACACGTTTCCACCACCCCAAACGGAGTACTTTAGATGATTAGCAGAAGAGACTTTCTTCAAACCAGCGTGTTTGCCGCCGCAGCGGCCGCCTTGCAGGGCTGTTGCACGCGATGCCGTTGCGCAGGCGGCGCATACGTGACAGCCGAGAACCTCGGCGTGTGTAGTTGGAGCTTCCAGAAACCCCTGGACGCGGTCGCCGCCGAGATGAAGAAGCTCGGCCTCACGCGCATCCACCTCGCGCTCCAGCCGTTCCTCGAGGGCGGCTCGCGCCATGGCGCCGCCGAAGGCAAGGCGGCGCTCGAGCGCGTCAAGGCGCGCCTCGCCTCCGGCGAGTGGAAGCTCTCCGCCACGATGATCGGGTTCCCGCAGGAAGACTACTCCACGCTCGAGTCGATCAAGAAGACGGGCGGCATCGTGCCGGACGACGTCTGGGAGGCGAACAAGAAGATCATCGTCGCGGGCGCAAAGCTCTCCGCCGAGCTGAAGGCGCCGGTCCTCACAATGCACGCGGGCTTTCTCGACGAGAGCAACGCCGCCGCGCTGAAGAAGTACACCGATCGCGTGAAGTTCATCGTGGACACGTGCGGCGCTGCGGGCGTGCCCGTGGCGTTTGAGACGGGACAGGAGACGGCCGCCGACCTCGCGAAGTTCCTTCCGACCGTCCCGGGCGCGGGCGTGAACTTCGACCCTGCGAACATGATCCTCTACGGAAAGGGCAACCCCGTGGAGGCGGTGCGTACGCTTGCGCCGTGGATCCGCCACGTCCACCTCAAGGACGCCGTGCAGACGAAGAAGCCCGGCACCTGGGGTACGGAAGTGCCGTGGGGCGACGGAGAGGTGAACGCACCGCGCTTCCTCGCGGAGCTGCAGGCCGCCGGCTACAAGGGCGCGTTCGCGATCGAGCGCGAAGGCGGAAACGACCGCACGGGCGACATCGCGCTCGCGGCGAAGCGCCTGCTCGGACAAGGTTGAGTTTTGAAAGCATGGAGGACAGAGGACAAAAGACGAAGGACAGAGGATGAATAACCATCCTTTGTCTTCTGTCATCTGTCTTTTGTCCTCCAGCCATCAGTAAAAGGAAAAGCAAATGAAAGCAAGTAGAAGAGACTTCCTGAGGACGGCTGCGGCCGCCTCGGCGTTCACGATCGTGCCGGCGCGCGTGCTCAACGCGGCGACGGCGCCGTCTAACCAGCTCACGCGCGCGTTGATTGGCTTCGGCGCGATTGCGCGTTCCGCAAACCACCTGCCGTTCAAGGGGTCGCGTCTGATCGGCCTCTGCGACCCCTACGAGGCGCGCGTGCAGGCGGGCCTGTTCCACGCCGAGAAGAACGGCTGGGGCAAGATCAAGGCGTACAAGAACTTCATGGAGCTGCTGGCGGACAAGGACGTGGACATCGCCCACATCTGCACGCCGCCGCACTGGCACGGCTGCATGAGCGTGATGGCCGCGAACGCGGGCAAGGACATCTGGTGCGAAAAGCCCATGACCCGCACGGTCGGCGAGGGCAAGCGCGTGATGGAGGTCGTGAAGGCGAAGAAGCGCATGTTCCGCCTCAACACGTGGTTCCGCTTCAAGGATACGTTCTACGGCTTCGGCACGACCGTCGAGCCGATCCGCCAGATCGTGGAGAACGGCCTGCTCGGAAAGGGGCCGCTCAAGTGTACGTTCGGCGCGGGACAGGGCTTCAGCTGGAAATTCGGCTGGTCCGGACGCGTCAACGCCGCGCCGGAGCCGATTCCCGCCGGCTTCGACTGGGACATGTGGCTCGGCCCGGCGCCGTGGAAGCCCTACACCGCGCATCGCGCGGGCACGTCGTTCCGCGGCTACTGGGACTACGACTCGGGCGGGCTCGGCGACATGGCGCAGCACTACCTCGATCCGCTGCAGTACCTTCTCTGCAAGGATGAGACGAGCCCTGTCAAGATTGACTACAAGGGCCCGAAGCAGCACCCGGAGGCCGTGGGCCGCTTCGACCGCATCATCCTCACCTACGACGACGGCACGGAAGTGAGCCTTGACGGCGACGAGACGCTGAAGGGTGAACCCCTCCTGCGCGGCGCGAACGGCCTGTGCGTGTACCCGAAGGCGAAGGGCGGCAAGACGCTTCGCCTCAAGGACGCAAACGGCTGGTGGCCCGAGGAGAAGGTGCTCGCCAAGCTCAAGGAGCTCCCGAAGCCCGCGCCGCAGCAGACGGACTTCATCGACAGCTGCAAGAACCGCAAGACGTTCGCGCTTAACGAGTCGAACGGTTTCCGCTCCTGCACGATGTTCAACCTCGGCATCGTCGCCGAGCGCCTCGGCCGCGGGTTCGAGTTCGACCCCGTCACGCTTCGTGCGAAGAACGACCCCGCCGCCGACCGCTTCCTCTACCAGTCCATGCGCTCGCCGTGGGACCGGGAGATGTGGGGGTGAGTGGTGAGTTAAAGAGTTGAGGTTGGGAGTGATGAAGGACAAAGGACAACGGACAGAGGACAAAGGTTGGAACAACAGCCCTTTGTCATTCGTCTTCTGTCTTCTGTCCTCGCTCCAATCACGATCTACCATCTACCAACTTTAAATCAAGGAGAATCCAATCATGAAATCTAGTATCTATCGTCTCATGTCATTCATTTCGGCGGCGGTCCTCGCCTTTGCGGCGACGGCGGCTGCGCCTGCGAAGCCTGCGGCGGCGCCTAAGGCTCCGGAGAAGAAGTACGTCGACCCGAACCCGTACTCGGGCTACGGTCCTGCGATGGCTTCCAAGAAGGGCGATCCAATGGCCGTGGAGTGGCAAGCGAAGAACAAGGCCGCTCTTGAGGCCGCGACGAGCGACAAGGAGCTTGTCTGCTTCGTCCGTGATCTCGCCTCGGCCCGCGCGTTGCTCGCGGAAGTGAAGCCCGCTTACGCCACCGATCCGCTCAAGGCGTGCCAGATCGCGGCCGTATCGCAGTTCGTGATGCGTCCCGGCTGGGAGCACGCGCGCGGGATTTGGACGGAAGCCCTGTTCCGGGCGTTCATGACCGCGACGGACGACACCGTGCGCATTGCGTACCTCGACCAGCTCCGCTGGTGCGGGTGCCCGAGGCACGCTGGCGCCATTCAGGTCGTCGTATCGGGGTGCAGGTCGAAGGCCGTGCGCGATTTCGCTGACGTCGTCATACGCGAGCTGAGCCGATGAGCGGACGTGCCACGGTAGCTGCGGCCGCGCTGCTCGCCGTGCAAGCCGCGTTCGGCGCGGCATTGACCTTGCCCGTCGCCGAGGTGGCGGGCGAGGTCGACAACCAGGCGAAGACCTATCCAGGCCGGGTCGTTGCCATGCAGCGCGTCGACCTTGCGCCCGAGGTCAGCGGTGAAATACTCGAGGTCTGCTGTGCCGACGGCGCGCTCGTGAAGGCGGGCGATGTTCTCTTCCGCCTCAATCCGATCAAGTACAAGTCGGCCCTCAAGAACGCCCAGTCGAAGGTTGCCGAGTGCAAGTCGAGGAAGCTCTACGCCGATTCGAATTTCGCCCGACACGAGAAGACGAAGGGAGTGTCGCAGGACGCCGTGGACAAGGCGCGCTCAGACCGCGACGTGGCCGCGAGCGCCCTTGAGGCCGCCGAGGCCGAACTGGCCGTAGCCGAATACAACCTCGCCCACTGCGAGGTGAAGACTCCGATCAGCGGCAAGGTGGGCACGGTGCGCTTCACGAAGGGCAACTACGCTTCGCCCGAGAAGGGCGCGCTCGTGACCATCACTCAGATTACGCCCATCCGCGTGCGCTTTTCGATTTCCAGCGCCGATTTCCTCGGAATGTTCCAGGGACGCTCCGGGACGTTGAAGGAGAAGGCCGTCGTCGAGGTCGTTCTTGCCGACGGCAGCACCTTTGGCGAGAAGGGCGAAATCGACTACACGGAGAACATCGTCAACGAATCGACCGATACGCTCCCCGTGTATGCGCGTTTCGCCAACGCCGAGCGTGTGCTGCGCGCAGGTGGAACCGTGGGCGTGAAGGTGAGCAACCGGGACGGCGTGAAGAAGCCCGCTGTGCCGCCGAGCGCCGTGATGCAGGACGTTCAGGGCCCTTACGTGTGGGTGTTGGACGCCTCCGGCAAGGCCGAGAAGCGGCACATCGTGCGCGGGCGCATGACGGGCGACCGGCTGTTCGTCGCGGAAGGGCTGTCCGTGGGCGAGCGCGTGGTGACGGACGGCACGCACAAGGTCGCCTCTGGCGACGTGGTGACGCCGGCGCCGTGACGGAGAAGACAAAATGACCGAGTTGCTGGTCGAGATTCTGGTTGACAACCTGCTTCTGCTGCCGTTCCTCTTCCCCACCTATCTGGTGCTGGAGGCGATTGAGGCCCATGCGGGGGGCGCGCTTGAGCGGACGCTCGGGCGTACCCGCCGCTGGGGGCCGCTCGTCGGCTCGTTGTCCGGAGCCGTTCCCCAATGTGGCTTTTCAGCCGCCGCCGCGTCGTTGTACGCCGGTGGCGTGATTACGGTCGGAACATTGGTGGCCGTGTTTCTCTCCACCTCGGACGAGCTGATCCCCGTGCTCGTCTCAAAGAAAATGCCCGTTGACCTCCTCGTGAAGATCGTGGGGCTCAAGGTCGTGTTCGGATTGGCGGCGGGCCTCGCGGTAGACCTGTTTCTGCGTGCGCGGGGGGCGCGAACGCCTGCGCCGCACGTGGAGGAGCTGTGTGCGCACAGCCGGTGTGGTTGCACGGAACACAAGGGCATTGTCGTGCCCGCGCTTATCCACACGGCGGAAATCTTTTTCTTTATTTTGATCGTCTCTGGCGCGCTGGAGCTTGCGCTTCACTTCGCGGGGGAGGACGTGCTTAAGAGCTTTGTTCTCAATAAGCCCGTCCTGGGCGAGCTGCTCGCGGGACTGGCGGGGATGATCCCCAACTGCGCCGTTTCGGTGACGTTCGCACAGCTCTACGCGCAGGGCGGCATGAGCGCGGGGGCGCTAATGTCCGGATCGCTCGCCGGTTCCGGCCTCGGATTGCTGGTTCTCTTCCGCACGCACCGCAGCCTGAAGGAGAACCTCTTGATTCTCGCCACCGTCTACGTGTTCGGCGTCGTCTTCGGACATCTTTCCGGGTATCTATTCTGAAAGGAGTCCGAGGCCCTCTGGCCCTGGCCCTGCTTTGTCTATATATACGTCATGGCCGCCTGGACTACTGGGTGGCGGCGATGCTGCTCACTCCCTTCATCGTAATGAACTTCACTGTCATTTTCGTTTTTCCTTTTTTGGTTGTTGTTACTCCGACCGCGACCATCGCAGTCGAAATGGTAGGGCCCGCTCGCCGAGCGGGCCGCACGGTAGGGCGGGCGCCCCGCGCCCGCCGCAAATCCCGTTTTCCCATGTAGGGAGGTCAAACCCTCCATGTAGGGAGCGCGCACCCTCCATGTAGGGAAGTCAAACCCTCCATGTAGGGAGCGCGCACCCCCCATGT
>CAMKJU010000008.1 GCA_946413265.1 uncultured Lentisphaerota bacterium | reverse complement strand
CCGACGGCCACGCCGTCAGGTCCATCGTCGAGCCGGCGAGCATCGTGCAGCCGTAGTACGCCGCGACCGTCGGCTTGAACACGCCCGCGACTCTCATCGTTGCATTGCTGGCGTTCGACCCGGTGGAATAGAAACTGGCCTCGTACCCTTTCACACTGAACGGCGCGGCCATGTGCAGGGCGCTGTTGACCTTGAAATCGACGTTCGTCGCCATCACATAACTCCCGCCCGGCAGTAGCCATCCGCCGCTCGTGATATCGACCGTCCCGTCAAGGACGACCGAGTTGTACAGACGGAAATACTTGCCTATACCGATTGCGACTTCCAACGTATACCCGTTGAGATAGATCGTCGTCTCGGAGTTGCCGTCGCCGATGAACGCGTATTCCCTCGCCAGATTCAGCGCGGAGTCGCTTGTCAGGCGCATGTGTTTGAGCTGTGCCTTCGTGTAGGCGACATCGCCTCCCGTGTTCTGGAGCGTGCCGCCGGCCATGTTGAAGGAGTGGAAATAGAAGTTCTCCTTGCCGTTCATGTCAACCACGGCGCCCGTGCAGACCATCACCTCCGTCCCTTGCTTGCCGACAGGCGTGCTGTTGCCGGCGACGCCCATCTTGAGCGTGCCCGCCCTCACCTCCGTGCCACATCCGTATTTCTGCGCCGTCTTCGTCGCAACCAGCGTGCCGGCGCCCTCCTTCACGAGACGCAGGTTACCCGTTATCACGACGGTGGAATTGTTGACGGTCTTTCCCTCCGGCACGACGACGCGCAGATGCCCCGCCGCATCGATGTTGCCGTACTCCAACTTGAAGAACTCGAGGTACGCGGCGTCGTTGGGTTCGTGGAGCGCGATGCGGTAGTACCTGTACGGCGTGGCGTTGGCGAACTCGTACTGCCGCTCCTCCTGATAACCAGTCTCGATGTACCACGCCGTTTCGTTGGTCCGCTCATCGAGTTTCACCCAGTCGCCGTCCGCCGCCGTGTTCGACCCCCAGAACGAGAATGACTTCGGCGCACGATTCTTGAGGGCGGTCCTGTTGCTTTCCTGGGTGGTACCGCTGTTTCCGCCGACAGTCAGGCGGTAGGCGTTGACGACCGTCGACTCGCGGAAGTCGTAGTCGATTCGGATCGGCATTTTGCTCCAGTTTGGGGCGAGTTCCGCGATCACGCGGTGGCCGGCGGATTGGGCGTACGATGCGGAGTTCGCAAACGCACTCCACGCAGGGCCGGTGGAAAGAAAGGTGTTGGGAGACGTCACACGCGAAGCATCGGCGTCCGTGAGATCAAACGCGGTCGTGTCGGTTATCGTCCCGACGCCATCGAGGCGATCGACCGTCAGCGTATGCCCTTTGAGGTCGATCGTGCCGTCCACCTTGAATCCTGACAGATCAAGATTGCCCGAAAGAACAAGCGTATCGTCCTCAGGCAGCGTGAAAGACGCCCCGCCCGAAAGCACGATGGCGGAGAAGTCGGACTCCGTAATCCCGTCGGTATCCACGTAGATCGAGTTTCGCAGCACCCGCCCGAATTCCAATTCGCTGATATGCAGCCTGTTGTTTATGCTTGTGGCCGTCACGTTCAGGCGGTAGTATCTGTATGTTCCTTCGTTGCCAAGGGCGTAGGTTTTCCAACTCCCCAATGTGAACGACTGCCCGGTCTGCGTATCCAGCACGGTCCACGAAGTACCGTCGTCTGAGCCGTCGAACGTCCATGCCTTCGGATAACCGCCGCCGCTATAGTTGAACAGGATCCGGTATCCGTCTATGGTCGTGCTCTCGCCGAAGTCGTAGTTGATTTCAAGTTTGCTCGTGGTGTCGTATGTGATGGTGCTGTTGTTGTTGTCAAACGCTTGCGCGACCGGGTACTTGTTGCCAGCCACCAGCTCCTTGACCACGCCGTCCACCGTCGCGGAGGCGCGCGTCGCCGCCTCGGACGCCGACGTAAGGTCGAGGAACGTCGACGTGACGGAGGTCGTCACCCTCGCCGCGCCGTCGATGGCGTGGACACGCAAATAGTACCCGGCGAGATCGAGCGTTTCTCTGGGGGCGACGGAGATTTTGCCGAGGCCGCGAAGGTCGGCGTTGGCTGCGAGCGCACCGCCGGCCACGACGAACTTCGCCGTGCCGGAGACGATGTTGGAAGCCGAGGCGAAGCCGCCGTCCTGAGACGGGACGATGCGCACCTGGTTCGGAACGTAGCCGTACTCCAGCTGCACGAGTTCCGTGTAGCCGTTGGAGGATTTCTGCGGTTCGAGGATCTCCATGCGATAATAACGGTAGGCCGTGGCGTTGAAGAACGTGAACTGCCTGGAGTCCGGCGCGGTATAGTCGTTCCAGTCGGTGACGCTGTTCTCGTCGAGCTCCGTCCAGTCGTCGTCCGCCGCCGTGTTCGAGCCGTAGAACTTCCAGCGCTTCGCCGTGCGCTCGTGTCCGCTGTTTTGATTGTCAGTGCCGCCTCTGTACCCGCCCGCGTACACCTTGTAGGAGTTGACGACCGTCGCCGCGCCGAAGTCATAGTCCACGATGATCGGAAGATTCTCGTTCTTCACGATGACGCGCCTGCTGTTGAGGTTGCTGGCAGTCGGCTGGCCGCGGTCGTAGTTGTTGTTGAACAGGTTCGCCGCAGAAGTGCCGGAGAGGAATGTCGTCGTCGACGAGACCTTCGACGCGTCCGCCGTCGTGAGGTCGAACGTCGCGGGGGCGGCGACGGACGACGTGAACGCGCCCTTGCCGGCGAGGCCGGAGACCCAGAGCGTGTGGCCGTTCAGATCGACCGTCACGCCTTCGGGGACGGTGACCACGCCGTCCGCGCGCCAGTCGGTATCGGCGGTGAGCGTGAAGTTTTCCGAAATGGTCGTATCGGCATACGACGGCGTGGGCGCCGTCGCTACGCAGATTGCGGCCGCGACAAGCGCGGCCCTCCCGATACGGCGCGTGAGGACACGCGCCCTCCCGACTTTCAACAGCTTGAACGACATATCAATGCTCCTTGTTCTTCAAACTACACGCACGGAGAATCGCTTTCCCCGCCAAAACGAGAACATTTTAGCATTTTTTTGTTTGCCGTCAAACGGGAAAATGTAGGGCGCGTCTGCCGCGCATTCATTTGACGACGATCCGCCAGCTGCGGGCGGGAAGGACGCCGGCGGCGGCAATGTCGGGCGTCGCGAGATCGTACGCCTGCTCCTTGCGCGTCCAGTTGCAGAGGACCGCTGCCACGCGGCCGTCCTTCGCGCGCCACACGGAGTGGAGGATCGCGGGATGGGCGGGATGGCGCACCACGCGCACGTTCTTCGGCTTCGTGTAGATGCCCCGGCAGAACAGCTCCACCGGCTGGCGCGCGCACGCGAGCCGACCGGGCGCGCACATCGTGCCGTCGTAGAGGAAGTCGCGGTTCGCGTAGTAGAACTTCGCCGTGTCCACCGTAAACTTGAAGTTTCCGGCGTAGCGCGGATCGTCGAAGTGGCTCATGCGCAGCTGATGCACCATCGGCTGCATGCCCATCGCCACGCCGCGCGCAAACTCGAGCGCGTACTGGTCGGGGTACAGCTCCTCCCACGGCTTCTCCTCCGGCCAGCGGTCGCGGTCGGGCCATGTGGAGTCCCACGGCGGGATGCCGTCGATCACCGCGTAGCTGCCGTAAACGGCCATTGCGCCGTGGTACACGGCCATGAACGCGGGTACGGTCTCGGCCTCCGGCCGGGCGGGCATGCCGAAACGCTCGCCGTTCTGCCAGAGATTGATCGCTGAGTCCACGATGTCGAGATACGCTTCGGGCGTGTCCTCGGTCGAGATACAGAAGCCGGGGTTGTCGGCCTTGATGTCGCGGAAGAGCTGGCGGTAGCCGTCCGTGATCACCGTGCCACCGCCGGGCGCATGCGGGTGGTCCGGGCACCAGCAGTCGCGCACGGCGCAGCCGCCCACCAGGTCCATGTACGCGCCCGGCAATCCTGCGCCGCGGAGGTTCTTCATCAGCTCGCGCATCCGCGCGTGGAAATGCGGAGCCGAGCCGCACATCATCGAGAGCGCGCTCGGTATGTACACGTTGAACTGGCGCCCCCTCTTCGTGCCGTTCTTCTCCACGATCGAATCGAACGTGCCTTCCGTCTCCCACGTGGGATCCTTCTGGTCCCAGCACATGCCGTTCGTGTAGGGCTGCACGAAGATGCCCTTCGCGACGAGCCGGCGCACCGCCGCCGCGAACTTCTCCGCGCCCTCGCGCGGCGGCCAGAAAAAGGGATAGCCCACGTCGTAGGGGACCTTGTGCCACCAGTACCAGTCGAGCGCCACCGGAAGGCCCGTCAGCTCCGCGAACCGCTCCACGGGCAGCGCCGCGTCCTCCTCGCTCCCCCGGTTCCAGAACCAGATGGCGATGTTGCGCATCTCCCTCTGCGGACGCGCGAACGCGGCCTTCGCCCACGGCTGCTCCCACGCCCACCGGCGGTAGATCTCCGCCGCCGCGAACCAGTCGCCCCTGAACGTGCGGATCGTGCCGCCGAACGGCAGCGCACCCGCCGCGCGGTTTGCTTCCGTGAGCTGCGGCGCGTGGCGGAAGATGAGCGTCACAGCCTTCGGATCCTTGCTTTTGCGCGCAATCGCCCAGTTCGGCCTGAGGCGCGCGTCGCCACGCTGGTCCACGTACCAGGAATCGTTCGTTCCGTTCAGTGCGGCCATGAAGTGCATCCCGCTCGCGTCGGCCATAGCCACTTTCGCGCCCGGCTTCGCGTTCTTCCACTTCGGACGGCGCACCTGCCCGCACTTCATGGGGTAGAAGATCTCCGTCTTGTCCGTGCGCGGCACGGTGATGACGGGGAACTCGACGAACCGCACGCCGAGGCCCGATTCGTTGCCGGCGTAGCTGAACTCATACGACCAGCCGTCCTTCTCCGGCGTGGGCGTGAGCGCGGCCGTCACGGTGAAGCCGCCGCCGCATAGCGGATGGCCGCGCCAGACGATGCACGTCCTACCGTCCTTTTCCTCCACCGTACGCGACTTCATCTGCGGCGACGAAACGACTTTCTCCGGCGCGTTCGTCGCCGACGTGGTCATGTAGAGCGCAAAGCCGATGTCAGGAAGTTTCGCGGGGCTGGCCGGCGCGTCGGGGGCGCCGCCCCATGTAAGGCCGGCGATTCCCACCGCCACGACAATGAGAGACTTCTTGCAGAGTCGAGATCCACGCCTCGGCATTGCCGCCGATGCGACTTTTTCCCCATCAATCCGTACGTGCGGATTTCCCGCGTCCGGATTTCCTTCGAATGCTTTTCCCGTTGCCATGGAACCTACCTTTCCTTAGCTGTTTCGTTTATAGTAGCGGCCCCAAATGAACACGCAATCGAATGGCCAATCACTCTCAATTTTGTTCGGGATGCAACGCCCAAGGCGTTCCCCGGAAGCGCACACACGGACGCGGCCCGGCGTTCGGGCCCGGGCGGAGATTCACCTTCACGGGCTTCCCGTCACGCCATTCGCAGTCCACCTCCCAGTCTCCGCGCGCGCAGAGGCCGCGGAACGAGCCGTGCTTCGCCCACGCGGACGGCAGCGCCGGCAGCAGGTCGATGACGAAATTGCCCTTCTCGTCGAGTTCGTGGCTCTGGAGCACCAGTTCCGCAAACAGCGCCGCGCCCGCGTAGTTCGCGTCAATGATGTGGACGCCGTGCGCGATCGACCAGAGCGTGTCCGCCGTCTTGGCCTCCATGAGGTTGCCGAAGAGCCGCACCGCCGCATCGCCCTCGCCCGTGCGGGTACGGCAGCAGGCGCGGTGGACGAGCGCCCACGCCGTCGTCATTTCGCCGCGCAGGTCGAGCGTGCGGCTCGCCGCCTTCAGCCAGTCCGGCGTGGTGCGATTGATGATCGCGCCAGGGTAGACGCCGACGAGGTGTGAGATGTGGCGGTGGTGCTTCTCCCGCACGAAGTCGCCGTAGAAGCGCTCCTCGCGGAATTCCTTGATCTGCCCGCTCTCGCCCACCTGCACGGGGTCGTACTTCGCCAGCTGCTCCTTGCAACGCTTCACGACCGGGTCGCCCTCGCGTCCGAGCAGTTTCGCGAAGCGCACGAACGCGGCGTTATTGAGGAGGATCATCTGCTGGTCGAACGCGCAGCCAACGGTGCGGTAGTAACCGCCCTTCCTGCTTTGCTGCTCCGGCGAAGCCGAAAACGCGGAAAGGTACAGGCCGTTCGTCTCGACGACGCAGCGCGTGAGGAAGTCCGCCATGCCGCGCAGCACGGGCCAGCATTCCTTTTCAAGCACGTTGCGGTTCTGCGTGAAGTCGTACCAGTCGATGTAGAGCGCGGTGGTGAAGCCGCCCGTGCCGGGACCGGAATGCCCGCCGGGCGCGCCGCTCACCTGATACGGCCACGCGGCCGTGCCGACGCTCCAGAGGTCGTCCGTGAACGGCTCCTTCAGGCCGGCCGGATTCACGCGGCGGATGTAGTTGCGCGCGGCGGTCCTCGTGGTGGACCGGAACGCCGCGTTGTAGGCGGCGTACGCCTCCATGCATTCCGCCATGTTGCACGAGAACGCGCCCCAGTAGTCCATCTGCACGTTGATGTTGTGCCAGAAGCCCGATCCCCACGCCGTCGTCAGCACGGGACCGGACCAGCAGCCCTGGAGCGAGCCGGGGAGCGTGCCGAGGCGCGACGACGAGGCGAGCAGAAACTTGCCGAGCCGCCAGTAGAGCGCCTGGAGATAGACGCTGTTGCCGCCGAGCGCGCGCAGTTCCGGCGTCGTAAGCGCCATGTCCGCCGCGTCGAAGTCGACGTCGATCGAGCTGCGCCCGACAAGGCCGCGGAAGTCGGCAAGATGGCGCTTCTTCAGCGCGTCGTAGCCGAGGGCGCACGCCACCGCGACGCGCCGATCGGCCTCGGCGGCGGGGTCCGGCCCCAGATAGGGCGACCTGTCGTAATTCTTGTCGGATCCCTGTCCCTTCGACGCCTCGAACATCTCCGGCACGAACCGGTAGTTGGTGGCGAGCGTGTAGACGACCGTCGCCTCGGTGGCCCCCTCCACCTTCAGCGAGCCGTCGGCCTGCGCCGTCACCGCGCCGTCGGAAAGCACCCTGAACCGCCCGGCGAGCTTCACGCCGTACGCCCCGCTCTTCGCGGCGAGCGCGATTTCATTCCCCGCCGCCGCCACATTTCCAGTCCTGTGCGTCGGCGGCGGCGCGTCGAGGAACGGAACTTGAGCGCGGAGCGTAAAGGAGAGCGCGCCCTTCTTCGACACCGTGAAGCGCATCGCGCCCACCTTGTCGGGGTAGGACGTAAAGTATTCGCGGGCGTAGTCCACGCCGTCCGCCTTGTACTTCACCGTGACAAGACCATCCTCAAGATCCATCTCGCGCACGTAGCCCGTCGCGTCCTTGTGCCCGAACTCCACGAACAGGTCTGCCGAGTCGGTGAGGTTTCCCTGAACCCATCTGGAACTGGGATGCTTCTGCTGCGTGTGGAACGTCGGCTCGGTGAGCTGGAGGCGTTCCACGTCTGTGCCGCCGAACTCAGACACGCCGAAATAACCGTTGCCGAAGGAAAGCGACCGCCTCTGCCAGCCCTTGAGGCTCCACACCGCCGGCTCTCGGAAGCGAATCTTCCACGTGGCGTCTGGATGCGGCGCCGCGTTCTCCACGCGCTTCACGCTCTGCCAATTCGGCACGTAGTCGTCATGTACCACCTTGCGCGCGTCGCCGTCCACGGACACCGTCACCTCGTCGTCGGCGGACACGACGACCTCCACGGTCGTCTCGCGCCCCGTCCGGATCGGCACGGGATGGCTCCAGTAGCAGACGCCGCCGATTGCGGCGCGGAACCGGCCCTTGTAGATGTCTATCAGGAATCCGTCGCCCTTCCCCGGGGTCACGTTGTCGAGAAGGCGCTGGCTCTTCGCGGCGTCCTTCGTGACGAAACGGCACTTGAAGCGCATTCCCTTCGCGGCGTCCTTCGCCGAGGGGAACGGCTTCACCAGGTCTCCGGTCTTCGCCGGGCCTGAGTGGTACGTCTTGCCGCCGAAGGAGAGCTGGATGTCCTTGAACTCTCCGACAAAGCGGTTTCTGCCTGTGGAATCAACGCCGAACGACATCGGAAGCTTGGAATTGACCGGCATTCCACCGCACGCGGACATTGCCACGCCGATTACGAGAGTGGATACTAGCAAGCGAATGTTTTTCATGGGATATTGCTTTCCTGTTTAATTCTTTGTGTTAGATAATTCATTTGTGCGGGGTCACGGCGAGATACGTGCCGCTGGGCGACCCCTTGAACGTCGCCGCTTTTTCGTCGTCATCCGCGCTCAACCTGAAACGCGTCAGGTCACGTGGAGCCTCCCCGGTCAACATGATCTTCTGGAAGCGGCCCTGCTTGGTCGCCGCGCCGGGTCTCAGCACCACGGATCCTTCTCCTTTGACCGAAATCGACTTGGCAAAAGCCAGCTCTGGATTGACGGGAAGCCTCATCCGACTACCCGACCGCATCTCCAGGTTGCCAGATACCTTCATCCCGGTAACGGCCGCGAGCTTTCCATCGAGCCGGATGCGTCTGGCGCGTAGTACGTTAACGGCGATCAGATGCCCCTTGCGCGTGATGATGCGGGAATTGTCCTCGATGTCGACCACTTTCACGCCGCGAAGGTCGATGTTCGACTCGTCCGCGATAGCCAGTCCGCCGATAGTGAATGACTTGCAGACGAACTTCGCCCCTACCGGAATCGACGGCAATGCCTTGCCGCACACAATGACCTCAGTCTCCTGCGTCGGAAGAACAAAGACGCGCTCCCCGAGCGAATTGATACAGTTCCAGTTTCCGATGTCATCCACGGCGGGGGATCCCTGCGGACCGCACCACGAAGCGGTGGCGGCAACGCCGCCTCGGTATGCCGCGTTGAACGTGGTCGCATACAGTTTCGTCTCGCGGCCGCGAAATGTTCTGTTGAACACGCGCACGTCGTCGAGTCGCACGCCGCCCTTGCCGCGTGACTCGGATATTCCCTTTACTCCGATTCCGCCGGACATGCCCCCGACCGCAAATACCGGCGTGAAGACGCAACCCTGGCACTTGGAATTCATGTCTACCTTCACCGGCGTCTGGCCGTCAACGACAACCGCCGCCTCGTCGCCGCCGCGTGTCGTCAGGACAACGGAATGTGGCTTCAACGCGAGATTGGGCACATTTATCGCCGTTGTCGAGACAAGCACGCATCCCTTGCCCGGCACCGACGCGACGACGTGTGCCGCGAGGACGTCCCTCCTTGGCGTCGTCGCAAGCAGCACTGCCTTGCCAGACTTCTCAGTAGCCGAACCCAATGAGGCAATTGCGGTATTTCCGCCGTTCGGGAACCAGCCGTGCAGCGCAAGCGCCATGTTCCCGTTGGCAAGCTTGTTCACATGCCCCACCGTGGGACCGTCAAGCCACGCGCCAGATTTATCGGAGGCGTCGTCCGCGTTGAGCGAGCCAAGGGAACATATCCCCCTGTCATGGCGTACGGATCCAACCGCGGTCCCGTTGTACGTCCATTGGAACACCGGGTCGTAGATCGTCTCCATCTGTCGCCATTCGGCGATGAGTCCGTCGAAATTCTTGCCGAACGTCTTCTCCCAGTGGTTCTTGCCGTGCTGCCTGTACCCCTGGAGAATTTTGTAGATCGTGCCTTCGCCGTAGTTCTGCGTCATGAAGTCTATGAAGTGCGCGCCCGCCACATACTTGCCGTAGTGGCGTCCGCCACGCAGGGCCTTGTAGCGGAGATCTAGGACATACGTGGGATTGGAACACCCGCGGTAGTTCACCATGTAGTTGCGAGTCCAGTCAGCCATAGCCTCGGTGAACACGCCGTCGGACCCCATGTCTAGAATATGCGTCATCTCGTGGCATAGAAGCCCCAATCCGGGGTTCCCGTGGGGATTAGTGCCGACTTTCCAGGTGATCCGCCGTCCCGACGCAAATGCCGGGTTACCACCCTTCACGGGCGCGAGATAGAGGATGATCGTGGTATTCTCATGTAGATTCGAGCGTCCGTGTTTTCCGTAGAGCGCCTGGCAGATTTTCTTCCCGACCACTTCCATCTGCTCGCGGAGGTAGCAACTGTCCCCCCATTGGCGATGCGTCTCTGGCGTGCGGTTGTCCCATACGACATTCAACGCTGACGCGCCGGCCACCGTAAAGGCCGCCACCAGCGAAATGAATGTGCGCCTTGCCCTCATCGTCGGTTATTTTGCACATGTGAACGAAGCCGCAAAGCCGCCGCCGGGGGCGAGCTTCACCTTGAGAGGTTCTCCAGCCTTGACGGTGAACGTGCGGCGGACGTAATGCTCCGCGTTCACGTCCGCGTCCGGCGCGTCCTCAAATGCCTCCACCTGCCATTCCCCGTCGACGAGGAACCCCGTGGGCAGCACAATCTCCCGCGCGTCCCAGTTCGTGATCGCGCCGAGCCACCACGTCGCGCCCTTCCGACGTGCGACCGCGGCGTACTTGCCGATCTCGCCCGCAACGCCGACCGTCTCGTCCCACACCGTCGGGACCTTCGTAATGAACGCCGTGCATTCCGGCGCGGTGCGGTATTGCGTGGGCGAGTCGCAGAGCATCTGCACCGGCGCCTCGAAGATCGGGAATAGCGCGAGTTGGTGGCAGCGCGTGCCGTAGCACGCGCTCGGATCGCGGCCCTTCACGAATGCCGGCGCGTTGAAGGCGCGATTCCGCATCGCGCCCGGCGTGTAGTCCATCGCGCCCGCGATCATGCGCGTATATACGAGGTTGACGTCGTTCGACACAACTACCTTGCGTCCACCGATGGAGTGCCCCTGCTCAAGGCCATAGACGCCTTCGTAATTGAGGACGTTCGGATAGGTGCGACAGAGTCCCGTCGGCTTGTGGATGCCGTGGTACATGATGACGAGCTTCCGCTCCGCCGCGTCCGCCGCCGTCTCCTCGAGAAACCTCTCGAGCAGCTGGTCGTCGCGGTTCATGAAATCGATCTTGAACCCCTTCGCGCCCATCGCGCCGTAGCGGTCGAACACCCGCAGACGCTTCTCCCGGTCCATCAGCTGCGCCCAGGCCGCCCAGAGGATCACGTCCACGCCCTTCTCCTTCGCATACGCGATCACGCCCGGCACGTTCACGTCGGCGCGCGGCTTGTCGAGGTCGAGCGTCTCCGCCCATCCCTCGTCCATGATGATGTAGGCGATGCCGTTCGCCGCCGCGAAGTTGACGTACTCCCTGTACGTCTCGAAGTTGCAGCCCGTCTTGAGGCCGGGCACGTCCGTGATCTTGAACCCGTGCCACCAGTCCCACGCGACCTGTCCCGGCTTCACCCACGAGGCGTCGGCCACGCGGCTCGGCTCGGCGAGCGCGTAGACGGCGTCGGACGAAACGAGATCGGAGGGACTGTCCCCGATCACGAACACGCGCCACGGGAACACGCGCGTCCCCTTCGTCTTCGCGAGGTAATGATGGCGCTTCTGCACGTTCGTCATGCGGCGGCTGACGTCAAACTTGCTTGGAACGCCGGCCTGCCATGACCGAAGGAAATCGGGTTCGCCGTCCCTGCGGTAGAAGTTGAGTCCGGGATAGTCGAGGAGGTTCGACTCCGTCATGGAAAAGACGCCTGCCCCCGGCACCGTCGCCGTAAACGGCAAGATCACGATCTGCGGATGCCCGGGCGGGACGCTTGCAACGGGACCGATCTCCGCCGGTTGTTCGAAGCCCGTCTGGAAGTGCCCCACGACCGAACGACACAACTCCGTCCCCTTCGGAAACGCGATACGCGTGTTCTCGGCGAAGATAGTGATCTCGCCCTTGTACTTCGTCTCGAACCGCCAGGCGACGCCGTCGTTGCGCGCATGGAGCACGACCGCCCATTTACCGAAATCGACCCGCGTCACGTTGGCGGAGAGATCGACAGACGCCTTCTTGTAGATCGGCGTCGCAACCTCACCCTCGACGTACCCAATGGTCGCCCTTGGACGCGCGCCACGTCCGTCCATCGGTCCGTGTTCGCGCGTCACGAGCGAGATCTCCGTCGGCTCGACGAGCGTTTTCCCCTTGCGCAAAATGGAATACGCCATCTCTCCGCTACCGACTTCAAGCCGCAGCTCGTTGCGTCCGTCGGGCGACACGGCGCTGAACAGCGAAGGCCCGGCCTTCGGTCCCTGCGCAAACGACTGTAAAACGGCAATAACGCAGCAAACAGCAATCGCACCAGTTTTCATAGGGCAGACCATTTTCATTGTCCTCCTTGCCTGCACCACAAGAGGCAGGCGGTCTTAGGCCCGCCAGAATCAAACCTGCATGAAGCCGGTCGTTCCGAAGGACGGGTGTTCCGTCTCGGCATCTTTCGCGGCGGCCGCAGCCACTGGACGGAAGTCGGAGAGGAGCCGACGCCATGTCTCGGCATTGTTGACGAATGCTTCGAGCTCGGTATCGAATGAGGAACCGTCGATCAAGGGGAGCGAAAGCCGCCGCACGGCAAGATATGGTCCTCGTTCGGGGGACTTGGCAAAGTACACGCCGGACTGAAGGTTAGCCTCAAGCAGAAGGTCGGAGAAAGTGGCCGCACCTTCGACAGGCGGTTCCCCGATTTCAGCAGACAAGGTCAGCATCTCCTCATTGGCGACGATGGTGACGATTATATCATCGATGTCGAGCGATGCGGCCCCGTCAACGACGACGAGGTTCTCCACGTTGTGCCGTCTTGAAAAGTCGGCGATAAGTTCGTTGAATTCCATGTCAGTTTTCTCCTGTTGCCTTTTAATCACGTTCTGCATTACGGCGTTCGAGGTCGGCACGGTAGGCGGCGAGGTCCACCGGCTTCTGGGCGACGCCCGTCTTGACTGCTGCCTCTGCGACGGCGTAGCTCACCTCCACGAAAAGGCGGCGATCGAACGGCTTCGGGATGATGTAGCCTGTGCCGAATTCGAGCGTCTCGTTCGGGTAGAGGGCCTTCACCTCGTCGGGGACGGGCTGGCGCGCGAGCGCGGCGAGCGCGTGGGCGGCGGCGACCTTCATCTCCTTGTTGATCGTGCGCGCGCGCACGTCGAGCGCACCGCGGAAGAGGTAGGGGAAACCGAGCACGTTGTTGATCTGGTTCGGGTAGTCGCTACGTCCGGTCACCATCACGAACTTCCGTCCCTTCAGCGCCTCGGCGGCCACGGCCGGGTCGATCTCGGGGTCGGGGTTCGCCATCGCGAAGATGGCGGGGAATGCGCCCATCGCCTGCACGTCCGCGCCCGTGAGCACGTTCGCGGCGGAGACGCCGATGAACACGTCCGCGCCGCGGATCGCCTCCTGGAGCGTTTTCGCGGGCGTGTCGACCGCATGGCGGGCCTTGTAGGGGTTGAGGTCGGTACGCGACGTGGAAATCACGCCCTTCGAGTCGCACATCGTGACGTCCTTCACGCCGGCGGCCTTGCACATCTCGCAGATGCGGATACCCGCCGCGCCCGCGCCGTTCATCACGATCTTGAGGTCGCCGAGTTCCTTCCCGGCGAGGGTTGCGTAGTTCATCACGCCGGAGAGCGCGATCACGGCGGTACCCCACTGGTCGTCGTGGAACACGGGGATGTCGAGCGCGGCGTCGAGGCGGTCCTCGATCTCGAAGCAGGCGGGGGCGGCGATGTCCTCGAGGTTCACCCCGCCGTACTGCGGGGCGAGGGCCATGACGGCGGCGATAACGCGTTCGGGATCCGTCTTGCCGGTGTCGAGTCCGTCGCGGCGGCAGTGCGCGAGGGGCACGGGCCAGGCGTCCACGTCGCCGAAAGACTTGAAGAGGACGGCCTTGCCCTCCATGACGGGGATGGACGCGGCGGCGCCGAGGTCACCGAGTCCGAGGATCGCCGTGCCGTCCGAAACTACGGCCACGAGGTTGGGCTTGGCCGTGCAGTCGAACACGCACGCAGGGTCCTCCGCGATCGCCTTCACTGCGTGGGCGACGCCCGGCGTGTACGCGAGGCACAGGTCGTCCTTCGTCTTGAGGGGCTTCGGCAGCGTCACGGCCACCTTGCCGCCCTGGTGAAATTTCATCACTTCTTCACGGTTGAATCCTGACATGTTTCCAACTCCTTTTCCTCACAGCTCCACAGCGTGACCCGCACGCCCGCTTCGGCGAAAACCTTCTGCGCCAGGCGAAGCCGCACTGGCGTCAGCTGGCAGGCGATCACCACGGTGTCGACGCGCAGGGTGCGGATGACGGTCTTTGCGGACGACAGCGAACCGCACACGCGGATGCCACCGATGCAGTGTCCGCGCAGGAGAATATTGTCGTCGAGCAGCCCTACGACAACGCGGCTATTGCGGGAGGCGCCGCGCACCAGCTCGCTTCGGAAGGTAGAATAGCGGAGACCGGCGCCGTACACGAGGATGCGGCTCGTCGCGGGGTCGTCGGCAAGGCGTGCGCTATCTAAGGCGTAGAACATGTCGCGCATGATCGGACGCAAGAAGCGCAGTGCGACGAGTGCGAAGAAGGCGTTCTGCGTGTAGAGCGCGGTAAACGCGAGCATGTGGACATGCGGGTAGCCCATGAGGATGATGGTCGCGTCGCAAGCCAGAACGCCAGCGAAGACGGCGACGACGAGGCGCACGTAGTTCGAGATGCGTGCGCGGCTCCAGACCGTAGAGTAGGCGTGGAAGAAAACAAGCGCGAAGAACACGGGCACCACGGAGAGTGGCAGGTGCGTGTGGCAGGTCGCGGACGTAATGGGGATGGAGAGTTCGAGCGACGTGAGGAACCACGCGGCGACGAGCAGAAGCGTGTCCATCACCACGTAGAACGGGACGGCGAGCGCGGCGCGGCGGCGGCGCACGGCGGTGGTCCTGTCATGCGCGAACGCGTTCAGGAGGCGACCCGCGTCCCACAGCTCAATGCGCCGCATGTCGCGCACGACGATCACCACGCCAACGACGAACGCGACGATGAAGAGGCCCGCCGCGCGGTCGCGGAGCGCAAGCGCGCCGAACCCCACGGCCACGAAGAACGCGGCGAGCGCGTAGAGCGCGAACGCGGCCTTGCGCTGCGAGACGAACCTGCGCAGGATGCGGTGGTGGAGGTGGTCGGTGTCCGCCTGCATCACGTGTGTACTGCCCTCTTCGCGGCTGTACTGCTCACGGGAAAGCACGGCGCGAATTGAGCGGCGCAGGATCGCGAGCGTAGTGTCGAAGATCGGCACGCCCATCGCGAGGAGCGGCACGCCGAGCGACACGAACAGCGAGTCGCCGCTCTTCATCACGAGCGGCAGCACCGACAGCAGGAAACCGATGTACATCGATCCCGTATCGCCGAGGAACACGCTCGCCGGATTGAAGTTGTAGCGCAGGAACGCGAGGCACGCACCCGCAAAGGCGAGGTACACGAGCGTCGCCTGCGGGTAGCCGATGAAGACTAGCGAACCGCCCATGCCGATCGCCGCGATCAGCGCGAGGCCGGTCGCAAGGCCGTCCATTCCGTCGATGAGGTTGAATGCGTTGATCGCGCCCACGATCCAGAACGTCGTCAGGACGCAATCCAGCCATGCGGGCAGGCCGTCAAAGAACGGCACGGTGCGGAATCCCGCATGGCACCAGAAGAACGCACCTAACGCCACGGCTACCTGTCCAGCCAGCTTCACCACCGGCGGAAGGCCGAACTTGTCGTCGGCGAGCCCCACCACTACAATTGCCGCCGAGAGCCCCATTACGTGCCAAATGACCTCGTTCGGGAAAAGCGGGGAAAGTCGTTCCCCTGTGATTAACATGTATACCGACAGGGCCATGGTAACGGAGAGGAAGACGGCGAGCCCGCCCGCGCGGGGCGTGGGCACTTTGTTGATGCGGCGCGCGGACGGCGCGTCCACCATACCGCACTTCCGCGCCAGTTCGCGGCAGAGCGGCGTGAGGACGTAGCCGAGCGCGAACGTGCCTAAGAACAGGCCCCAGTATGGTACCGTCTTCTGCAGCACCTCCAGAAGGTTCACGAAGAACTGCGTCACGGCAACTTCTCCCCGATCTGCCGCAGGAATTTCTCAAGCTCCGCCCGGTCGCGCGGACGATCAAGCGCGAATCCCATTGGTGCGGATACGTGGACGGTAATCATAACCCAGCGGTCAATCCGGTTGTGGACCGAACGGTCCCAGGTGTCCAAAAAGATACGCCGTAGGTGTGACGCCGTGCGTACGCCCGCCTGGTTGAAGAACGTGTACGCGAGCAGGGCCGGCGGACGCTGCGGGCCGTTGAGCTGGATGGCATGATAGGGACGCCCCGCCACGTCGAAGTCCATCGGATTCGACATCAGGAACCCCTGAGCCGGCAAGCAGAGCTCGGGGCGGTGAATCGAACTCTTCCCCGCACCGCTGATAACAGCCGACACGAGGAACTGCTGGTCAAAATATGAACGGTACACGTGCTTCAGGATTACCGTGTCCTTCGGCAGAATCGTGTTCTCGCCGAGCGACCGGCCGTCCAGCACCGCCTTGCAGGCCGGGCAGTTGGTTTCCCCTGGAATCTGCGAGGCCAAGAACGTGCGGGCACACTTTTCGTCTTGGCAGTATAGGACGTCGTCGGCCTCGTAACCAGCCAACGATGCGGGCCATGCCACCGGAGGCGGCTCCGTGATCTGCGGGTTCGGCGTCATCAACTGGAACAACATCAACGGACACAGTACAACCGCAAATACAACTGTTGCAACGAGCTTCTTGCCCGTTTGCGCAACATCCTTACTGGGACATCGGGCATCTTGCCCGTTGTTATCGGGGTGGCGGGTATCTTGCCCGCAACTGGGACAACGGGCGTCCCGCCCGTTGCCGCGCCTCCCACACACCCTCGTAATCACCTCCCCGCACGCGACCATGCACGCAATCGCCACGATGAACACCACATACCCCGAATAGTCGTGGTAGAATCCCAACGCAAAATCCGCGTTCGCCCACGCCGCCACGCAGCAGATGGACAAAATGCGCACGACATTTCCGAGAACGGCTAATGGGATTGAACACGCGAACAGCGCGGCCCGGCGTTTCCACGTAGGCTGCGTGTACCAGGCATACGCGGCTGTGAGCGCCATAAGCGCCACGATCGAGCGCAGTCCCGAACACGGTTCCGCTACGTCAATAGAGAACGGATGCGCCCCCTGCGAGACGATGGCAGTACCCTGCTGCACCACGTCCACGCCGAAGCCGCGCAACAGCACGAATGCAGTGCCGCTTGCAAAGAGTCTCAGATGGATCGTTATGGCGTCCAGATAGGAGGACATGGGCACCGTGAACAGCAGGAAGAGCGCAGGGAACACGAACCGTTTGGCGAGCCGTCGGCCGAAGAAGGCCCACGGCAGTGCCATACACAGCCCGATGAACCCCAACTGTTCAAGACGTACCTGGATGCCGCGCGCACCTACCAGCGCCACGGCGATGCAGGGCAGACAGACTAGAAATCCCCAGAAGGACGGAGCGCCGGCATCTTCCCGAATCTCCTTACGCTGCGTCCACAGCACATATAGAGAGAAGATGGGAACCAGCCAACCATGCGACATGTCCTCCAGCGGATCGCTGAAGACAAAGCGCAAACGGCTGAACATGCCGGTGAAACCGACCAGCATGCACGCGACCGTCGCCGCACACGCGCCAAGGCGCAGGTTCTGTAGCCACTTTTGCATGGAATTGTTTTATTATACCATAATTTCGCCGTTGTCACCACACACGGCAGCGGCACGCTTGTCGCGACCAGCATCTTCAAACACTGCACGGCAGTAAATGCCCGATGGGCAAGGCCGTCCCGCCCCCTCCAGCAACATCTCACCCGATTCGACGCGTGCCGTCGGGAAGTGCTGCGCGAGGATGTTCTCCGCCACCTGACAAGAGAGGCCGGGCGTGTGCGACGAGAAAAGAATGAAGCGCGGCTTTTCAGAGAGCACGCCCTTCACGAGCGTCAGCGTCTCCTGCAGATCGCGCTCTATCTTGTACGTCTCGCCGCTCGCGCCGCGTCCGAAGGTCGGCGGGTCGAGGATCACGGCGTCGTAACGGCGCTCCCGACGGAACTCGCGTCGGAGGAACTTGTGGACGTCATCCACGATCCAGCGGATGGGACGGTCCTGCAGGCCATTCAGCGCTGCGTTGTCTCGCGCCCACTGCACCATGCCCTTCGATGCGTCGAGGTGGCACACCTCCGCGCCGCCCTGTGCCGCCGCGAGCGTGCTTCCACCCGAATATGCGAACAAATTCAACACCGACACCCGTTCCCCATTCCCCGTTCCCCGTTCCCCATTCCCCGTTCCCCGTTCCCCGACCATCGCGCGAATCCAGTTCCACTGCGCGCGCTGCTCGGGGAAGATGCCGAGGTGCCCGAAATCGGTGCCGGTGAGCTTGAAGCGGATGCCGGCCGTCTCAATCGTCCACTCCGCCGGAAGCGCGTTTCGCCCGTGCCAGCGGTTGCCCTCCTCGCGGTCGAACGTGGCGGAGGCGCGCGCCCAGGCGGACGGGTTCTCCGCGCGCCACAGCGCCTGCGAGCATGGACGCACTAGCGTAAAGCGCCCGAACCGCTCGAACTTGCGTCCGCCGCCGGAATCGATCAATTCGTAGTCGTCATTCATAACGTCAGGGGGCGAGGACGTTTTTGATCGCGGGGATGTCCGGCGAGAAGTAGTACTCCTGGCCGGTCGCGTCCGTCACGCTGCGCCAGAGGTCGCCGCTGAGGGACACCTTCTGCCGTTCAATCGTGGCGAGCTTGATCGGCACAAGCGTGTAGAGGTCGCCGTTGGAGCCGACCACGCAGTTCGTGCGACCGGCCATGGCCGCGTGAACCGCCGCGCGCGCGAGCAGGTAACAACGGATGGCGTCCGTGCCGCGTGCGGGCACGCTGCGGATCATGTAACTCGGGTCGAAGTACTTCACGCTCGCCTCCATGTCCTTCTCCTTGAAGTAGGCGGAGATGCGGCGCTTGAGGTAGTCGCCGATGTCCTTCTTGAGCACGTTGCCGCTCGCGTCGCGCGTCTCCTCCATGTCCTGGAAGAACTTCTGCCCGGCGCCCTCGGCCACGACGATCACGGCGTGCGTCTTGCCACTGCGGAAGCGGCGCTCGAGCGCGACGAGGAGTCCCTGCGGGCCGTCGAGGTCGAAATCCGTCTCGGGGATGAGGCAGAAGTTCACCACGGGGTTCGCCACGGCTGCGTAGGCGGCGATGAAACCAGAGTCACGGCCCATGAGCTTCACGAGGCCGATGCCGTTGAACGTGCCCTTTGCCTCCACGTGCGCGTCGCGGATCACGTGCGTGGCCTCGGCTACGGCCGTCTCGAAACCGAAACTCGGCCCCACGAACTGGAGGTCGTTGTCGATCGTCTTCGGCACGCCGATCACGGAGATGGAGAGCTTCCGTCGCAGACACTCCTCCGCCACGTCGCGCGCGCAGCGGAGCGAACCGTCGCCGCCAATGCAGAAGAGGACGTTGATGTTCATCCGCACGAGCGTATCGACGATGACCTCGGTCGGCTGGCGTCCGCGCGAGCTGCCAAGGATTGTGCCGCCGTGCTCGTGGATCGTGTCCACGGCGTCGGGATCAAGCAGCATGGGCGTGTAACCGCAGGTGGGGTTGAGGCCGGCGTAGCCGAAGCGGATACCATAGATCGTCTGGATGCCGTAATCAAAGGAGAGAATCTCCACGATGCCCTTGATCACGTTGTTGAGGCCAGGACACAGCCCGCCCGCCGTGAGGATGCCTGCGCGCGTCCAGCTGGGGTCATGGAAGATCTTCGCCTTCGGGCCGGCGCGCTCGAACGACGGTTCGCGGCCGAGCTTCTCGCGCAGCCAGTCGAGAAGCGGTATGTCCTCGCTCATCAGCACGCGCGCGCCGTCGGGCACGAACTCGTGCTTGCGCACGGGCGACGCGATGCGGCATTCGCCGAGCGTGTCCACGTCGAACGGATAGTCCTGCGGCGTCGCCGCTATTTTCTCCAACGTAGGTGACATCTTTCTTCCTCCTTCACGATTCCTTGACCGTGCCCTTCAAGACGGCGATGAACGCCGACTGCGGCACGTTGACATGTCCGAATTCCTTCATGCGCGCCTTGCCGCGCTTCTGCTTCTCGAGCACCTTCATCTTGCGCGTCACGTCGCCGCCGTAGAGCTTCGCCAGCACGTCCTTGCGGAACGGGCGGATGTCCTCGCGCGCGATGATCTCGCGTCCGATCGCGGCCTGCACGGGGATCTTGAACTGGTGGGGCGGGATCGTGTCCGCGAGCGCCTTGCAGATCTGGATGCCGCGCGCGCGCGCCTTGGAGCGGTGCACCATCGTCGCGAAGGCGTCCACGGTCTCGCCGTTCAGGAGCACGTCCATGCGCACGATGTCGCTCACCTGGTAACCGTCCGGCTCGTAGTCCATCGAGGCGTAGCCGTGCGAGACGCTCTTGAGCGTGTCGTGGAAGTCGATGAGGATCTCGTTCAGCGGCAGGCGGCAGTGGAGCATCACGCGCTTCGCGTCCATCGACTCCGTGCCCTCCACCGTGCCGCGCCGGTCCATCACGATGCGCATCACGTCGCCGATCGACTCGTTGGGCGTGATGATGCGGGCCTTGAGGACCGGTTCCGAGATCGTCTCGAGCGTGGAGGGGTCCGGCATCTGGAGCGGGTTGTCGAGGTCGCGCTCCTCGCCGCCCTTCATCTTGAGCTTGTAGACGACGCCCGGCGTGGTGGAGATGATGTCGAGGCCGAACTCGCGCCGCAGGCGCTCCTGCACGATCTCCATGTGGAGGAGGCCGAGGAACCCGCAGCGGAAGCCGAAGCCGAGGGCGATGGAGCTCTCGTGGTGGAAGGTGAACGCGCTGTCGTTGAGGTGGAGCTTCTCAAGACCCTGCTCCACCTTCGGGAACTCGTCCGTGGACATCGGGTAGATGCCGCAGAACACCGTGGGGTGGATGTCGTGGAAACCGGGCAGTGCCTCGTCCGCGCCGAACTTCGAGGTGGTCACGGTATCGCCGATCTTGATCTCGCTCGGGTCCTTCACCGTGCCCACGAGGTAGCCGACCTGTCCGGCGGAGAGGCAGTCGACCGGCTTCTTGCCGGGCGAGAAGATGCCGACTT
The DNA here is from genome assembly GCA_946413265.1 of uncultured Lentisphaerota bacterium. GTDB lineage: Bacteria > Verrucomicrobiota > Kiritimatiellia > RFP12 > UBA1067 > RUG572. Next base: position 51,310 of record CAMKJU010000008.1, on the reverse strand, counting down.
CGTGGATCGTGGTCGAGACGTGCGAGCCCATGAACGTGACGCCCTGGCCGGCCTTCACGCTGCCGTCCACCACGCGCACGTAGGTGATCACGCCGCGGAACTCGTCGAACACGCTGTCGAACACGAGCGCGCGCAGGGGCGCGTCCGCGCCGCGCGTCTTCGGCGGCGGGATGCGCTTCACGATCGCCTCGAGGACGTCGGGACACCCCACGCCCGTCTTCGCGCTCACGAGGAGCGGGTCGTCCATCGGAATCGCGAGGATGTCCTCGATCTCGCGGCTCACCTCCTTCACGTCGGCGCCGGGGAGGTCCACCTTGTTGAGGACGGGCACGATCTCAAGGTTCGCGTCCATCGCGAAGTAGGTGTTCGCGACGGTCTGGGCCTCCACGCCCTGCGCGGCGTCCACCACGAGGAGCGCGCCCTCGCAGGCGCCCATCGAACGGCTCACCTCGTAGGCGAAGTCTACGTGGCCGGGCGTATCGAGGAGGTTGAAGAGGTAGGTCTTGCCGTCCTGTGCCTTGTACTCCATCGACACCGGATGGCTCTTGATCGTGATGCCGCGCTCGCGCTCGAGGTCCATGGCGTCAAGGGTCTGCTCCTTCAGCTCGCGCGCGCTGATGGCGTGCGTGAGCTCGAGGATGCGGTCCGACAGCGTGGTCTTGCCATGGTCCACATGCGCGATGATGCAGAAGTTGCGGATGTTGTCTAGAGTCTGTTCCATAGTTTGCAAGCACACAGTATACCATATTTCAGCCCGTTTGCGCACTAGCGCGCGCACCAAGTTTCAGGTGCCGCTTAAGTATGACAAGATCGAACGGCGGAATGCGCTCGCGTGCGAAGCGGCAACGCGCTGCTTGAATATGTCGGAGGGCGTGCCGCGTTCGCTAATGCCCATGTTACTCGTCCGCTGGACAGGCAGATATTCCTTCCATGTGACCGGCACTTCATGCCACTTCCCGTCACCTCCGTACACTTCTTTGTACTCGACGCGTTCCTCGCCGCGATATCCGTGCGCAGTAACCGCTATCGTACTTTCGCCACCCACCCTCTCAATGACCTGTGTCTTGAGTATACTTCTGGTAATGCAGCTAGGATGCGCGAATTTGTCCTCTCCGTGGTAGTTGGCCACGGACTCATGCTCCCAGAACGCGGAAGCCCTGCCGTCTGCGATCCCCTTCCATATCTCTTCGTGCGTCCGCGTCTGCTGGTAGAGCGGGATCGCAAGAAGCGGCGCCAGCGCGAAGTAGGCGTCCTTGAAGTACCTTTCGTTGAACTGGACGAAAAACGTGAACGCCGCGTCGTAGTCCCAGCTGTGGAACCGTGAAGGATCGGTGTCTATGGTCGCCTCGGTGAGGTGCTGTGAGAAAAGCAGGTTTACCTTCCTTCGCTTGACGAAGGTGAAGTCGTCGCCGTATCCGACCTTGGTGTCCTTCATCAGGTTCAGCATCTGCGTCTGCGCCACGGGAGTGAACAGCAGGCGGAACTCGACCTCGTTGTCGCGGTCTTTCGCGTGGAACCACGTCTCGAACTCGTGGTTGCTCATCAACGTGAAGTTGGAGTCGTCGTCAAGATTGCGCGAATGCGCCTTCAGGCGACTGAGGCGCCACTTCTTGCGTATGGAGCTCCAGAGTCCGCCTTCGTTCCCCGTCAGGCCGGAAGGTTCCCGCGTGAACGAAAGGGCCGGCGCGGCGTCGTTTCCATATATGAGCACCTTCTGCTCGCTGTAAACAGGCTTGGGCTTGGTCACATGCGCGTGCAGCGTCTCGTATCTGCGCACTGGACGGCTCCTGCCATTTTCGTCTTCCTCCCATTCCGTCCAGGATATCTCCTTTGTGCCCTCGTATGTCTCCTCGCCCCACTCCATGTCGAGGTAGTGTCCGAACACAAATGGATTCCCGTTTATGACTCCGGACTGCGCGAAGATGATTGACTTGCCGTCGTTGAACGAGTCGTCCCATCCGAACTGACCATGCAGCGACGCGAGCCTCTCCGCCGTGAAATACGGGTCGAACGCCAACCGCGGAACCGTCGCCTCGATCAGTTTGACGGGAATGTCCCACGTGTAGAGCCGATTCAGCGGCTCCATCTGGTTCCAGGCAAGGCCTTTATTAGCGGCTATTTTCGATTCGAGGCTGGCGAACAGTTTCGCCACCGCGTTGAAAAGCGGAATCATCGCGATTCCCAAGGCCAAGCCTGCGACTATGCCGAGTATGCACAGTCCATGGGTCTCCGAGTCCGTGCCGTCCGTGGCCACCGCCCCTATAAGCGCCGCGACGGCACCGACGAACCCGACGGCCATGAGCCAGCCGTAGCAGGACTTTTTCGTGCTAGCGGAATCGGCTTCGCGCTGAAGCTTCTTGATTTCGGCCACGAGCGCGCGGTTCGCCTTGACGTCAACGCCAGAGCGCTCCGTGAGCTCCTTGAATTTCTCGCGCGCCAGCGTGGCGAACTGCTTGCGGAATTCGTCACGGTAACGCGCAAGCGGCTCGTAGACGTCCTCAATCAAAAGAAGGTTCCCCTGGCCTGCGCCTTGACCTCGGCAGACGCGGTGAACGGAATGCGCGTCGTATAGCCGGCGCGGGCGGCTACGATCTGCTTTGTCGGCCAGTCGAAGATGTCGGCGTTCCACTGCATGACGGAATCGTTGTACAGCTGCCGAGCGGCTGTGATTTCCTTCTGGAGGTAGCTGTTCTGCTGGATTGCGTCGGCAATCGCGGCGTGGGCCTTGAGGTCGGGATACGCCTCCACCTGCGGGAAGAGGCGCCCGAAACACCCGTCGATCTGGTTGGCGACGGCGTTCCGGTCGCCATCGGCAAGGCGCCCGCCCCGGAAGGCGGCGACTGCCTTCATGACGTCCTTGTCGAGGTCGATTGCCTTTTCGACAAGGCGTGCGAGGTTCTGGAGGATCTGGACCCTCTGCTCGAGGTAGTTGTCGATGGTCGATGCGTCGGCCTGAATCTTCTGTTGCAACTTCTGGAAGTAGTTCTTGGCGCCAATCTTCATGAAGAGGAAGATGAGGCCCGGGACTATGAACAGACACCACAGCACGATCTCAAACAACGTCGAGCCCCACCCTACCCGGGCAGGCAGCTGCCGTTCGATTACGTTTATGTCGCGGCCCGCGCCGTTGACGGGACCGGTCATTTCATCCAGTTCATTTGCCATTTTCTTGCTCCTTTATCAGATCAGCCGATTCTCATGGTGGCGGTTGAGGGAATCAAAACCCTTACCCCACTTATCAATCAGTTCTCAAGCTCTCAAAACGCGACGTATTATAGCATATTTGGGCCGTGACTGGTGGTTGAATCATGAAAAACTCCACCCGCGCCGGTTTAATCGAAGCGTCATGAGAAAATCTTGTCAAGTCCGTCGCGGACGAAGATGGACGTGCAGAGGAACTCGTTCGCGTCACGCGCAATCTGTCCGCCAAGCTTCTTGACGGCCCCGTTCTGCTTCTTGACGGCGATGTCGCCTGTCTGCAGCGTCTCGACGGGCTCGTCAAGCCAGCCTTCCTTCTCGATGATCTTGCCCTCGCCGCCGAGCTTTTTGGCAATAGCGATGACGTCGTCGAGGCGACTGACTGCTGCATTGAAGCTCGCTTCCGAAAGGCGCGGACGTATCGAGTTCAGGTACGCGTCGCGCTTCGGCCCGGACTTCAGTGCCATGAGCGCGTCGTATGTCTCGCGGTCGATCTTGTCCGGCAGGGCAAGGGGCTGCAGGCCCGTGACATGGCAGAGGGCGCTGAGGATGGCCTTGTTTTCGATCTTGGAAGCATCGACGTCGTACCTTCCCTTCCCGTCGGTCGTTATGCCTGAATCCTTGAGCAGGTCCTCGAGCACGCTCTTGTAGTTGCGGGAGTCGATCTGCTTTGCGATGCCGGTCAGAAGAGTCTTGAAATCCTGCGACCGGTCCTTGTCGAAGGAGAACTTCATGGCGCCGGTGCGGTACTGCGAATACCCGGCGTCGTTGTCGATGCCCTTGATGGTGACGGCATGCGTCGTGGGGTAGACGTGGACGAAGTAGTTCGCGTGATGGCGGTCGGCCTGTCCGGTCACGAGGTCCAGCCACTGCATGCGGTTGAGCTCGCGCCTGAGGTCGGCCGTGATTTGCCTTTTCTGCTCCGCCGGAAGATTCTTGATCTCCTTTACCGACATTCCGCCGCCCGAAGAAGACCGGGAAAGGCCGAACCCCTTCATGGCCTCCGGCGTCATGCCCTTCGCCTTCTCCATGTAGAAGCCGAATACGCCGTTGTGGGTGCCGACCGAGTAATCTACGAGAATGCCGCCCATGCCCAGCGCCTTGGCGGCGTTCTTGGAGGCGATGTTGAGGTTTGCGGTCATCTGCTGCGCGGAGTAGTTCTTGGCGGCCCCCGCCACGAGCCCCGAAAGCCCGGCGCGGCTCTCGGTCTCGCCCTTGAAGACGACCTGCCTGCCGTCGGCACGGGTGAGCTCGTACACCGTGCCCGCCGCACCTGCGCCGAGCAGGCGCTGGGAGACGATGTTGGAGTCTTCGTTCGCGGGGTCTACGTCCGAATCCATCAGGCCGCGCGCACGGGCCTCGATGAGGGACGAAACCGATATGGTCCCCTTGAAGACGCCCATCGCCTCGGAGGCGGAGAAGAGCCGTTTGCTGTTGCGTACTTCGTCTACGATTTTGTCGAAGCCGATGACGATGGGCTTGATGTTCTTCATACGGCCGAAAATCGCGTTGAAGCGTTCGGCGGACGAGCCCAAGGCGTTTCCGACCCGCTGTGCCGCTGTTTGAAGCTGTTTCGCCCTGACGCCGAGATCATGGACGAGCTTCTGGACGTCGTCGCCCGACTTCTTGCCGTCCACGGCGGCTTCGGCGACGGCTCTCATGGCCAGGATGAACTCGTCGCGGCACGCAAACGCCGTCTGGTGCGTCGTACCGTTGTTGTACTGGTCCTCGTAGGCCTCATTCTCGTACAGAAGCGAAATGGTTGTTGCGATGTAGTTGTCTAGGATCCGGCGCGACACGTCGCTGCGGGCGGTCTCGAAAAGCGACTCCGCCTTGGCGACCTCCTCCTCGAGCGCCTTCATGATGTCCCTCGCCACCACCATTCGCCCGTCGCCGACCTGGACGCCGTTCTTGCGGATATCCTGGAGCGCCGCCTTCATCGTGACGATGTCACTCTTCAGCGCGTTGAAGTCGGCCTCGCCGAGGGTAGACGAAGGATTGTTCCGGAACGCGTCGATCTTCTCCGCGATCGGACGGAGCTGCGCGGAGACGCTCTCGTTGACCGTCGCGAGCGCATCCGCCGTGCCGTGCATCGCGAGCGCCTGGCGCGGCATGAGGTCGTTCACCTTGGCCTTGAGGATGGCCATGATGTTGGGATCGGAGTTCTCTCCGTTTGCCGCAAGATAGACGGCGAAATTCTTCATCTGCCAGGCCAGCTGGTCGATCTCCATCATCCGGCGGTCGCAGATCATGGTGAACTCGTTCACCCCGTTTATCAGGTCTTCGCTGATGCCTTTGTACTTCGAGTTCGCGCTCCGCACCTGTTCCTCGTTCCGGACCACGGCGTTCACGATCTTGCCGACCTGTCCGAGAAGCGCGGAAAGGTCCTGCTGCGCCTTGACAGCCGCCGAGACGGCCTTGCCCGCCGCCGTCTTGAGGTCGTATTGGTTGTCCGCGCCGATCGCGGCGGCAAGCTCTCTGCCGGTGAACTTGTCGAGGGCCTTGAGCGTCTTCGCGGCCGTGTCGGCGGTCTTGGCGAGGAGTTCGAACGAGTCCTTGTCGAGAAGCCCCTGGTCCACAAGCGTCTGGAGCGAATGCTTCACCTGCTTGCCGTCAAGTCCCTTCGTCGAGGCCATGGCGGCCTTCATCAGAAGGACGTCCAGCTGCGAGACCATCTTGCCGACGGCCTGCTGCTTCTGGTCTATCTGGGCGTTTGCGCCCTCCTGCGGGACCTGCGACGGCTGGACGCCCTGCGGCTTCGCGGCATCGACACCGCGAAGAAAGTAGTCCATCGATACGTTGTTGATGTTTACGCTCGTAAGTGGCATAGCAATATATCCTTTCTCCTCAGTTCACCTTGTTTACACGCAACAAGGCAAAAGGTTACAGCCGTACGCGCATCCGTGTCCGTAGCTCGTCGAACTGCAATGTCTGCATTTTGTCGCCATCTCAGTTTTCCTTTCGCCGAGTAGTATACCAAACCGATTCTCCCCGCGCCATACCCCCCGCCAATTTCAATCCCCAATTGGATATTGGCAACATTGGAACTGGCAACACTCTCCCATTGGCAACACTTCCGCCGCACGGTATTCACGAGTCCCATAGCCTCACCTCTCGCTCAGTTTTTCAGTGGGCGAAACCAAAAAACCTTATGTCGTTGTTCCATATCTGTACGCGTCGCTACCACCCACAAACCACGATGGCAACGGTGTACTTGAACTTTTGTCAACATCGTCTGATTCGTCAATGTCACCGACATAAAATCTGTTCAGCTCAATGAAGCCATTGAAAGATTGCTTGTAATTCTCGTTCGCCTTCGCCTCGCCAATGCCGATCACGCGGACGCCAGCCTCTTTCAACTCCGCCACGACAACTCTGTAATCAGAATCTGACGAAACAATGATTACGCACGTTTCAGCAGGCACGCAATTCCCGATCAACCTGCGAATATCCCTTATGATCTTCTTGTCTACCTTGTTTTTAGCAGGACCTCCAGACAAGCGGATTTCATTCAAATAATCATTTGCCTTCGCCACCTCATGCCAACTCATAGTCGCAAGATCTTTTTGCAGGGCATACACCTTTCCACTCCACTTATCCACAAGGCATGACATGCGGTCCTCTATCTGTTCCCAATACTTGCTCGGCACGTTTTCCGCGTCGATAAACGCAAAAACGTTCTTACCGTGATTACCTACGGCTATCTCCCGTTCTAGTTCGCGCTCTATTATATCCCATTCTTCATAAGTTGCACCTGACGAGAGGGCGTCCTCAAGCGCCTGCCGCGCTCAAACCGTTCCCCATCCAAGGGACAATGAACACTTGGTCTTTGATTCCGTCATCGTTCAGGTCAATGGCGTATCCCTCGCTATACTTCCAGCTGAACACATAGTCTTCCAGGGCGTTGCAAACGTAATTGCTCACGCTCGTTCTGGACAGCGCTTGAACACTCGCCGGCGTGGCCTTAAATGCCAGAGCCCACTGATCCATCCATGCATTTGCATCGAAGGCGAGTACGAGGGCGAATAGAACACTGACAAATGTCAGGCCGAATGTCTTTCTGTTCATGTTGAACTCCTGTGCGTGAATCACGTGGTTTCGTTCCGCCGTCAATTATACCATTTGCCCCGCGTGCGAACAACCAGGAACTTTCATACTGCCGGGCCCCGGGCGCATCTGCGAAATTCGCTGCCGAGCCTTCTGATGATTGGAAACAACTATTTAAAACAACTTGCCTTTGGCGCACGGGCTAACTCGCCCGTACCCATAGTCCAATCAAAAACGATACAATTATATAAGGATTCATGCAAACATCAGAGGATAGATGCGCGGGCGAGTTAGCCCGCGCGCCTCTCTCAAAGTTGTTTTTACCAGTTGTTCTGGTTGTTTCCAATCTCAAAACGCATGGTGAAAAACGCAGATGCGCCCCAGGGCCCCCGCATGAGCCAATTTCAATCCCCAATTGGAAACTGGCAACATTGGGACTGGCAACATTTCCACATTGGCAACACTTCCGCCCCCGCCCGGTGGGGCGAGCCGTCCTCGGCGAGCCGCGCCCCGGTATTCCTCACTCTTCCGGATCCGGCTCCGGGTCGGGCTCCGGGTCTTCCAACGGCTCTTCTCCCGGGTCAGGGTCCCCGGGGATCGGGAACTCGATGACGGCCTTGAAGAACTTGGCCGTGACATCGGTCAGGCTGAAGGTGGCGGTCACGGACTGCGTGACGGGCCATTCGGCCTGTTTGGTGTCGAAGATCGAATCGCCATCGACGAAGTTGACGATCTCCTCCGATATCGGACTTTTGCCGAAGCCGACGGCGAGATCATCCGTGCCGTAGATATGGAGAACGCCGTTGATGAAACCCAACGGCTTCTGGCGGACGAGCTGCACCGTTATGGAAACGACGCCGTTGGTGACCGCAATGGCGGTGCTGCTGAGCGCGCCGCCCGGATTCTGCGCCTTGATGGAGCAGTTGAGCAGGAAGCATTCGTACAGCTTGTCTGTGGCGGCGGCGTCATTGCCAAGGGCGTTAATGTCGGCCTGCGTGAAGCCATTGCCCGCGAGCCAGCCGATGATGACGGGATCCTCGATCTTGTAGCCTTCGGGATCGTTGTAGCTCGGAGGTGTTGCGCCCGCGACGATGTCGATGTCGAAGTCCGGCACCGTGTAGGTGAAGGACACGACGTTCGTGGTCAGGAGGTCGGAGTAGTCCTCGTGCTTAATGATCTTGACGGACGGCTCGTAGCCCTCGGCAAAGCCGGAGACGTTGATGACGAGGTTCGTGCCCGGAACGACTCTTTGCCCGTGCTCAACGCCCGTGACCGTTACGCCGTCCGCCGTCACGTAGACGGTCGGATTCCGGTACACCTCGTAGACGTCGCAGGAAACATATTCCTCATGATCAGAGCGCTTTTTCGCGAAGCAGTAATCGGCATGATCCGCATCCACGGCAATCGATGCATTGTCGACGAGCGAGACGCCACGGGAGCCACCCTCGTTTTTCATCAGCCAGATCGCGGTGAGGGGCCGGTCTTCCGCATTATCCGTCGCGACGAGCGTGACGCCGGTCCCGATCTGCGCGCTGCCATGCGGCGTGGTATTGATCTTGGCCGTCGCGCCCTTGGCGACTTCGATGCCGCCCAGGAATTTCGTCGTGCCATAGTCGATGGTCTTCACGATGGCGTTCGCGGAAATCGTCGTCTTGTTGGTGATGGTGAACGATGCCGAGAGACTCTCGTCGATGATGCTGATGCCACGGAACGTGACGTCGCCCAGAATCTCAAAGGCGCATCCGATCGTCATGTCGTTTTTGTTCTTGCGCTCGTTGAAGAGTGTGAGGCCGTTCACGGCGAACGAACCCGTAGCGCCGGAGGCCACGGACACGGCGCGTTCTTCGTCGTTGTAGAACTGCAGGATGGGCTGTGTCGCGTTGGCGGCACGGACGAGCGTGACGTTCGCGTTGCTGAGCACCAGCTCCTTTAAGCGCCAGCGCGTCGTCCGCCACGAAGGTGGCGACGTCGCCTTCGACCGTCGCGAAGTAGAGGTTGGCGACGACGCCGATCTTGTCGTTCGAGACGTAACCCGCATGGCCCTTGTTCACGCCGGACGCGGTGATGGCCGGAGTGCCCTCGACGTGAATGAACTGCACTGCAGCCGTGTTCTCGCAGTTGCGGATGACCGCAGTCCCGGTTCCGCCCTGCGAGATGATCGCGATGCCGCCGCACTTGCTGCTGGCATTGAGCGAGGCGATGTTGAGTTCGTTCGTGCAGGAATCGACCGTCGAACCGGCATAGAGGTAGCCGACGATGCCGACCATGGCGGCGATGACGGCAAGATGCTTCATGTGTTGGTCCTTTTTGTGGGGGAAATGGGCTTATTGACCTGTAAGCCTAATTTCCCTTGGGCGAAAATTATATCAGAAATAAGTCTGATGCGCCAATGCAACCGTGTCCCGCGGCATGCCTACCGCACCCTCAGCAACGTGCCGTCGAACGGGGCGACCGGCTCAAGCCAGACGGAGTCGATGGAGATTGAGTCCGTACCGGACTGTGTGTCGTTGAGGAACGAAAACACGTTTTCGCCCGCCTTCAGCAGCTCGCGTGAGATGGCGAAAGGATGGTCCGTTTTCGTGCCAGGCACGTCCTTCGTCGCGAGGCGTTCGCCGTTCAGGTCGATGCAAAGGCGCGTTCCCGTTCCACCGCCTTCCGGACCCGTGCGGAAGTGGAGAATCCAGTCGTACTCGCCCGCGAGAGACTGCGGCATCACCGCGTGCCACAATTCGCGCGACTTCGTGTTGTTGCCAGTGTCCGCGTACAGCATCGCGCGCGGCACGTGGCGCATGTTGCCGTCCACCACGTGGTACTCGTTGGACACAGCCCCCTCGTGGCCGAAGTCCGTCCAGTCGTCGTCGCGCCTGCCCACCTGCCAGCCGCCGCCGAGCACCGCCGCGTCGAGCGTCACCACGCCCGTGCCGCTGTCGATGCGCGTGACGGTGAGCGTGTTCGTGCCGACAATGAGCGCCGCCGCACGCACGACCCAACTCTGCGTCTCGCCCGCCTTGATTGAACGTTTGCCGATCGACTTGCCGTTGACCGCCACGCCCAGCAGGCCCTCCGCCGAGTCGCTCGTCGCCTTCCAGCGGAAGATCTGCGCACGGCCGTCGTCATACCCGGCCTCGACCGGGAACTTGAACGAGACAGACACCCCGTTCGTGAGGCCGCCGTTCGGGACGGGCCACAGCTCGCCGTCCACATCAAAGCCGCCCTCCGGCACCGTGTCGGCGGAAAGCTCCGCCGTCGCGTCGTTCTCGACGCCCACGCGCCACGTCTCCGCGCGCGGCCAGCCGAGCGCCGCCAGAATCTCCTGCTCGGAAAGCGTCCGCTTCCAGCAAGCGAACTGCTGGATGCTACCCCTGAAGCACTTGTATGTGTTTTTGCTGCCCGAACTGGGCGGGGGCATCTTGTATGTGCCGTTCTGGGGGGATTCCGTTCCGAAGCGCAAGACCCCCATGGAATACGGCACGAGGTTCACCGTGTCCGCATACGTCTGCGACGCCTGCTTCAGCAGGCCGATGTCGGTGTTGCCGTCCGGCGTCGTCGGCCCGTCCTTCATCAGGTACGCCGTCACCTTCTGGCCGTCCACCGTCACGGCGAAGTCCACCCAGCCGCAGCCGTTGGAGATCACGAAGCTCTCGCCCAGATCCCAGCTGCCGTCGGTCGTGTAGATCTGGAGCTTGCGCCGCTCCGTGCTGGTCTCGGCCAGGCCGAACATCATGCCGCGCGAGGAGCCGTAGCCGAATCCGAGCAGCCACTGGGTGTCCAGCAGCGGCTCGGAGAAGTCGGGACGAAAGCGGACGATCCAGGTGTAGTGGCTGTCGAAATCCTTAAGCGGCGTGCCGCACGTCACGGCGCAGGGGGTGACATAGCCGAGCGTCTGCGCCTCGTTCGTCCAGACGACTTCCTGCGGAAAGTAGAGCGTCTGCATCTGCCGCCCGACGCCGCGTCCGCTCAGGCGCACGAACTCGTTGGAGATGACGGGCTTGTGCCCCGCCGCGCCGTAGGAGCCGGTGGTGAGAACGACGGTGTTGAGCGAGTTGGTGATCTCGCCGACGTCGAGGATGTGGTTGCCGTTCTTGTCGATCGCCATGCCGCGCATCCAGATGTAGGCGTCCGCGAACACGTCCTCGCTGCGCGCCGACGTGAGGTCGAGCGGGTCGCTCGCCGCGCCGGTCGGGAAGAGGAAGAACCGCGCCGCGCGCCCCAGCCGCGCGTCGTCGGGCAGACGGTTCGTGGCGGAGGTCGTGCCGGAGGCGATCATGTCCAGCTGCTCGCTTTCCCTCCACTGCGAGATGTCCGCGCCCTTGTCGGCGTCGTCCCACGCCACCCACAGCTCCTGCGCGGCGTCCACGTCCGTGAACGCGAGCACCGCCTCGCCGGGACCGTACACGGTCCCCTTGAAGCTGCTCACGGACACCGTCGCCGCCGGGAGCGTCGCGCTCGTCGCAACCACCGCCAATCCAAAGAGAAATGATATTCTCTTCATTCTCTGCATCTTTTTACAAATTGTCATACGGTAGTATTATACCACATTCGCGGCTCGTGGCTCTGCATCGCCGCCAGACTTCTTGTTTTCACAAGTCCCATGACATCACCTCCCGCGCTACTGTATCACTGCTACTGTGTCATCGGGGCCCTATTGCCCCCCCGTAGACATCACTTTTCATGGCGGTGCGTAGGGGAGTATGGGCAGCCCGAGCCGTTTGAGGTCGAGCCGCACCAGATACACTTGTTGCCACCCGGACCATGCCGGTGAACCCGATCCGGGCCATACGCGCACCCATGTCCGTAACTTGAAGAACCACACCATTCACAGTGCTTCTCGTCATCACGATGCTCGTGAATCCGGTTTGAGCCATACGCGCATCCGTGCCCGTAACTCGTCGAACCGCAATGTCTGCATTTTGTCGCCATCTCAGTATTCCTTTCGCCGAGTAGTATACCAAACCGATTCTCCCCGCGCCATACCCCCGCCCCAGATTGGAAATTGGCAACATTGGAACTGGCAACACTCCCACATTGGCAACACTTCCGCGCCGCCTGGTAGGGCGAGCCGTCCTCGGCGAGCCGCGGCCTTGTCTTCACAAGTCCAATGACATCACCTCTCGCGCTACTGTGTCAATCCTACTATGTCAACTACTATGTCAACGGGGCAGAAGTTCCTGTCAATGTTCGTTCCGCATCAGTAATTGAACATACGGCATACACGAGTCCCCTAACAGCCCCATCATCGGCAAGAGCAGATAACAGAGGTTGAAGCAGGCGAGGCTTGAATCCTATTATCGGATCAATAAAACAAAGGTTGCCGTCATCATCCAGAAGAACGTTGTCGCCATCTTGCCCGACATCGGTCACACTGACGTAGTCACTGCCAAACGAATATCGGCCTTCTGCACGCAGTCCCAACAGCGAAAGTTCCGCTGCGATCTGCCTGTCGTCGGGCCGGACGTCTGAACGGACCGCATTCTGACGAAATACCAGCCGGGCCTCATGCAAATCCTCTGCTACTCCTAGAAAATCTAGCCGACAATTCGGGAAGAGAACGTTATGTACCACATGCTCAAACAAAACATATTCAGGCGGATGCTTCTTGAGGTGCGCCTTGGCAAACGGGTTCTTGATCTTGTAATAGACCTGATCCTTCTGAACAAATCGCACTTCGCTTTCTCCGGTACGTATCGTGTAACTGGAACCCGGAACCGAGCGTGCGTCAACAAAGCATCCGGCCTTTCTCGCTGCGGCGATTAATGCACGGCTCTCTCGGCGTAACGGATCCGACGGCACCGTCCCAGCATCTCGGCTTCGTTCATCGGCACATGCAGCCGCAAGCACTCGAATGCCGCGGATATCAGATAGGGCTCGCTCGCAGGCGGCCGGGATTTGATGAAGGACTCGACGCTCACGTCCATCCCCTCCAGAAACACGTTCCTCAACTGTTCCGGCATGACGCTCTCCTTTAAGCAATCTTGACAACACCTTGAAGATGCCCATGGTCATTCCTCGCTTAACCCATTGCGCGCAACAAGCAAATCGACCACATCGCGTCGCGAGAATGCGACGTCGTCAAGGCACCGTTCTGAACCGTTTTTCTCCACGGCGCAAATTATACCAAATCTCCTGCCCCTTGGGACACCTCATTTTGTGAACCGCATGAGCCAATTTCAATCCCCAATTGGAAACTGGCAACATTGGAACTGGCAACACTCCCACATTGGCAACACTTCCGCCCCACCCGGTAGGGCGCGGACTCCGGCCGCGCCGCCTGGTAGGGCGAGCCGTCCTCGGCGAACCGCCGCCTGGTCCTCACAATTCCAATAATCTCGCCACCTCCTCACATGACCATCGCTCTCACCCATTACGCGGTACGTCACTTATTCGAATATGTGACGTACCGCGTATAAGATTAGCGATGGCTTCGCGTGAGGAAATCATCACGTGCGTGTGAAAATCATGTGATAATTGTGTGATTTTCATGTGAAGATTATCACACGGATTTTTTGTATACTGCGCGTGTCAGTGACAACCAGAAAGGATCAACCTATGAAAAAAAGAGAGTTTTGGAAAATCTGCAAGAAACTTGCGAACGAGGAAAGGCTCGATGTCCTGCGAAAGGTCATGACCCTTCCCGAGGAAGGCGGATTGCCCGTCGGGCAGATCGCCGACGAGGTTCACGCCGGGCAGCCGGCAACGAGCATCTACCTCGCCGAGCTTCAGGACGTATGCGGTCTCGTGGCATCCTGCCGCGCAGGACGCTACAACCTCTATTATCCCGCCCCTGACGCCTCCGACGCCAAGGCCGTGACGCTCTTCAAGGCGTTGAGGAAGTATTTCTTCGCAGAACGGGCCGCCTGGGCTTCAGTCAATGGCACCAGACCACCGGCACCGAAATTCTTGTCCATACTCCCGGCACTCGCGAATGCGACGCGCGTACACCTACTCGGCCTCATCCGCATCAAGGGACGAACTGACCTCGCGCAGATCGGCCAGTGGACCAGACTCACGGAACTCAACTTGCGTCGGCACCTCTCGTACATCGTCACATGCGGGCTGGCCAATGTCTGCGGCGACGATGTCATCTGGCGCGAACCTTCGGACGAAACCTCCCGCATCTTGATCGACCTCTCCCTCTCCTGACCATCGCTCTCCCCCATAACGCGGTACGTCACTTATTCGAATATGTGACGTACCGCGCAATGGTGAGGACGACATCGGAAGGAATTTTGCGGGGGAACTTTGGAAATGACGGAGAGAATGACACGCATTTCCGCGTGCCGTCGCCCATCGACAGCTTCACCCCTCGCGCGCTGCTGCTTCTGCATCGCCCGGTAGGGCGGTCGCCCCGCGACCGCCGCCCGGTGGGGCGAGCCGTCCTCGGCGAGCCGCCGCCAGATCTTCACAAGTCCAATAATCTCGCCTCCTCCTCGCATGACCATCGCTCTCCCCCATTGCACGGCACGTCACATATTCGAATATGTGACGTAGCGGGTCAACAGGGGAAGTGCTACAGGTTTGGGCGAAGGAACTTCGTGTGGGGAGGTTTTGAAGGGTACTGTGGGAACGGCGCGCACTTCCGCGCCGGTTTGGGCGTTGGCAGTTTCATCCCCGCCTTCGCGCGCTGCTGCTTCTGCATCGCCGCAAGTCTTCTGGTTTTAACAAGTCCCATGACATCACCTCTCATGCTGCTATGTCAATCCTGCTGTGTCAACGGGGTCCCTGTTGCTCCCCTGCCGTATGATTAACATAATCATATCTTATTGTGCCATCTCCTTGAGTACCGCATACTTTTGATAGTTCACTCATATGCAAATTCATATAATTTACAACGCTCTGCCCCTTATCCGTCAACCTCGCGCTTAAATATGTTCCATCTGGGAAAACCACTAACCCATCCTCCGCCATCTGCGCTAAATCTTCATAAAACTGCTGACATCCCATCTTGCGTAATACATTCAACATCCATATCATCTTGCCCGAAACACTAAGGCGCAACAAATTTACATGGCAAAAGTATTGTTTTGCCAGTTCCACAATCTCTTCCGTTGGTACCGACATATATTTGCTCACTTCTTAAATGTGCCACTAAAAGGTATTTCGCTTTCCCTTATACATATTTTCAATCCATATTTCAAACACTATGCCCTCGCCACAAGAACATTACGTGCCATATCTGGACCTGGGCCAATTACCACTTCACGTAATAATGCACGTATCGGAGTCTTCAATCTCACTCCAACCCGCGGAACGCCACCAATTACTTCAATATCCCTGGTCGGCAATCCCCCATCATACAATAACGCCAACCGAACCTCCGCCTCTTCAATAAATGCTTGATGTTTCCAAAACAGAGACTCAAAAGCCCGGGCGACAGCATTATCAATCTCTAGCTCAAACGCCTTACGTAATTTATGCTTTTCTTCCCGTTCTTCTATCGAATATTCATCTCCCACTTTGAAATATATATTCATTGTATCCATTATAGTATTTGACATCTCATGGATGCGCTTGGCTTCGTCTGAGAATCCCTCAATTTGCTCTTTCAATTCTTGTGCACTTTTATACACGCAATCAGCAAGGCCTATCTTAGAAGGATAACAAAGTGAAGGTAATAATGAATTCCTCAATTCATCAAAATCAATTCCAATAGAACAACCATTCTCAGGTGCATATCCCCGCCATTGAGACAAACGGTCTCCATTTCTGGAGAAACAGGTTATAAACCTTGGAGCCAACTCACCATCATTAATGTCCTTCACAGCTTTTTCTTCTGAAGGGACCTCCAATGCACCACGCCACAAATTGCACAACAACGTCACATATGTTGCGCTTGCTTGAGCAGCCACTCTACACTCCTGAGTATCATTAACAAACGAGGTATGAGTCGCATAAAGTTTCGACCCAGGCTTCATAAGTTCATGCAGAACCGACATAGACGTGTAATGCCAGATCATATCTTCAAACCCTCAAATCAACCAATTCAAATCGACGTTATATCCCATCTGCTTCAGTTCTTTACAAACGGGAAATTGCCAGTTTACCGTATCGGTGTAGACCACGCCTTGTATACGCAAGTCTTTTGTTTTCATAAGTTCCATACGCACTCCTAAGATTTAAAAAGCTTGTTGCCCTCTACAAACTTCATGAACGACCTACATATATCTTCAAAGCGTTTATCAACATCCGATTCGACAAAGTCAGTCCGAGTCGCCGTAAAATCTAGTAACTCCTTTACAATCGTACCGCCCTTCTTCCGACCTTTAGATTCATAGCCCTTGTAGTACTTGAATTTGTCCGCAAACCGGTAATCAGCTGCACGAATATTGATGCCCTTCTCCAAAATAGCTTTGTTGCCGAGCGATTCCAATTTCTGTGGCGAAGACAGGACCTTATCCCGACTCTGCCGTTCACGAGCGATAATGTGTTCGATCTCAAATGTCTTGTCCGCAGCAGGAAGTTCTTGCCCATCAATTTGCATAGCCCACCATACCAACATCGACTTGGTAATTGGGCGGCCATTTGTAAACTTGTAATTGCGGAAAGCATTGTCTAACTGCACGGGATCAATTTTCATTCCGCCAAAATCAACCTCATGACCTTCGATGATCTTTAGCATTTCTGCGTACATAGGCGCTCTCAACTGGTTTACGCCCGGATTAACCAACGCGTAAGACCATATATAAGCGGTGATGCGATCCAAGAAACGCGCAAACGCAGCCTCGTCCAACTTGCCGTTAGGCTTACGATTCTTCATATAATAAACAGAGACAATATACGCCCACATGCCATTTGGCGCATACCCCAGAATGAACAGTTTGCGCAGTACCTCTTCAGAAAAACGGTCATCATCCTGCTCAATGACCGCCTTCCAGAATTCCGCCAAATCATTTAAGGACTCAAAAGTCTCGTCTGTCTTAAGAAGCGCATAAGAATTCTTTTCGTAAAACTTTCTCAACGCCTCTGTGGTTGTATCTTTAATACCTTGCTTGGCTCGTTCAAAATACATGTAACGCACAAAAATCTCGTCCATCGGCGTTCCGTGAAGAGGTGCGAAGATACTGTCGCAAAGTTTCTCCAGTTCCTTCCACCTCCTAATGAATTCATCTTTGCGCCCAATATTCGAGAAATACTTGTAGAATTGCGCCTTAAAAATATCAGCATCCGAAAGCGGCTTACCACGATCATTCAACGTAGAAAAAATCCGTAACGCTGTATCTTGCGACTCAGCTTCTATTGGCAACATGATGCAGTTGTTCATGATCCTCATAGGCAAGTAGGCAAAATAGCTTGGGAACGCATCTAGAAACTCAGCGATCTTCTTACAGAAGAATCTATAATTGACGGCATAATTGCCCTTTTCAGAAGTTGCCACTTCCCCCGTCTTGAGGATGTTCAGAAATACGTCCTTTTCGTCATCTGATGCGACCTCAGAATCAATCTTAAGTTCGTCTTTGAGAGGATGGGAGAACTCGTCTGTTTTCCAGATACATTGCTCAATCGTCTCGCGTGTTGCTTTTGAATTAGAGTCTTGCATTTTGCCACACTTCGAATAAAACGCGCGTAACAGCAACATCAATGTCGTCAAGCGTTGCTGGCCATCAATTACCTCAGACTTCCCATCGCGATTCTTGAATGTGACGATAGGCCCAAGAAA
This sequence comes from uncultured Lentisphaerota bacterium, assembly GCA_946413265.1. GTDB lineage: Bacteria > Verrucomicrobiota > Kiritimatiellia > RFP12 > UBA1067 > RUG572. Next base: position 33,411 of record CAMKJU010000008.1, on the reverse strand, counting down.
ATATTCGCTTCCGCTATCGAACTTCGAGGCGTCATTCTCTGGAATTGCAAATTCAAAAATGTCATCCCAAAGGCGCTCGCATTCCTTCTCTTCCCAAGCATACGGACGCTGGTAATCTGGAATCAGGAAGTCCGCCTTCTTATCGCTGAACAGCGCTTTGATAGATTTTTGATCAATGTTTAACTTTGACATGAGCACTCCTTCTCTATTGACAATGGAAAATCAATTTTCAAACTCAACTACCGACACATACCCTTTCCCGCCTTCGCAATCGGGCGAGCCGAGAACGAGGTGGTCGAGGAACTTGATGCCGAGCAGATTGGCGGCGGACTGCAAGGTGGTGGTGAGCTGCAGGTCGGCCTTGCTGGGCGTGGGGTCGCCGCTGGGATGGTTGTGGGCGACGATGATTGCATCCGCATTGGCCTTGAATGCCGTACGGAAGACTTCGCCCAACTCAATTGCCGCAGTGCCGGGGAGGTGTCCGAGCGAGACAAGAACCGGCTTGCAGATCGGGCGGCGTTGCGCATCAATCGGCAAGACGAAGAAACCTTCCCGCGCCCCTGCAAGCGGAACCGCCGCGCGGAACAGCGGATAGGCGTCATCTGGCGTTTCAATGCGCACGGCAGTAGCGTTAGCTTCAACAGATTTCACAGTTTGCAAACTGTGGACTTGCTCAAGAACCGATTGGGCGATAGAAGGCGGGAGCGACCACATGCCAACATTACCACGACAGGTAATCGGCTCGGGCAGACGCACAACATTCGACAAGTCCCACCAATACTGATAACCCTCATCCCACGATTCGCGCCCCGTGCGCTCCCGCGCCTTGTAGTCGCACACGCCGACGACCTTGCCGGGCCAGTCCTTCACCTCGCGCCAAGCGGGCAGCTTCTCGAAATCCTCCGTCGGCAGATTCACCGACGCCCACGCGATGAATCGCCCATATTCTTCCTTGCAAAACGACTTGGAACACGAAATCGCCGCCCGCCCCTCGCGCGGCTCCGGCCACGCGCTGCGGTTCTCCGTCCGCTTGATTCCGTACAGAATCAAGATCGCATACGATCCGGTGCATGTAAAGGCGTTGATAAACATGACAGCCACCAGATCTCATATATGGCACATTGCCAATAGTGCAATAAAAAAGTCCATCAATGATGTTTTCATGTTCACCCATTAACATTGTTCTGCTTAACAAAATCATCAATTTCATTCATTGCCAAATCTAAAACCTGTAGGGAGATTTTCACAACCCCAATCGTAGGAGAAAAACCTTGCTTGACCTGTTCATTTGGGTGTATATAATTCCGATAGTCACGAACCTTTTCGCTGAAGTCCTTAACATCCTTTTTTAACACACCAACTTCATAAGCCACATCAATAAGACTGCTCAAGACCCAAGATGTAAAAGGCAAAACCTTTCCTTCTTTCTTTGGTGCCGACGTTGCCGTGTTAAATCGCCGTGGGTATTTTTGAGCGACCATCGCTAAAGCACCTTCCAGTGTACTGCCGATAAGAAACATTGCAGCCAAAGGCATATTATTCGCAACCGCCTTTTCTATCTCACACAGTCGATCTCTTATAATCGTTACGAGTTTCTCATTAAATACCCCTGACAAAAGAACTTTATCACTATAATTTTTTGCGCAAAACAGCATTACGTTTTTCCCGTCGTTTTGTCCTGATTTGCGAGCTTCTATCCCCAATGCCGTTCGAATTTTGTCTGCATAATCCTCCAAAATCTGAATGTCGTCCGCATATAACATTAAGATTGAAGGCCTAAATAGCATCAAATATACATGCTTCTCATAATTATTGATAATTAAACTATTAAGTTGAACTTGTTCCCTTCTGTAAATCGCATTTAAAAAGTCCTTGGTGCCCTTATATATTTTAGGTAAATAGTTTTCACACAAAGAAAACTCATAATTACTCGTCTTAGACGTTATCCATCCTTGGCCTTCAGTTGTTTGTTCAGGGAAAACACCTTTGATCGCCTCTACAAATGACTTTATGTCATTGTAATTATCCAATTTGTGCTGAAGGGATATCTGAATATTGGGCGCATTCATTTTGTTTTCCTCATGGCCAAGTCTTTAGACATGTGAAATGCGTTGTCGTTAATCAGTTCAATTCCACCATCATTTCAACTGACACGACATCGCCAGAATAATCAAGATTCACCGTTCCGTAAAGTGTCCCGCCGACCTCAGATGAAACATCATCGCAAAGCCGCCGCAATCCGGCAATCGTCATGCGATGACCTACGCCAGCGAAATCGATTTGAAGCCGCCGCCCGTTTTCTCCCGAACGACAAACGGACTGCACATGGACATGCGTAAACGCGAACCGCGCGGCAAGTTGTTTCTCAATCGCTCGTTCGTTCTCTGGGATTTTCGATTTCATGTACACCCTCGCCACTATTCTTACACAAACTCACTTATGTTCTCAAACGTCACGTTGTCCCACGCCGCAAGAAGATCGTCGACCGTTGGATAACCCCAATCGACAATCTCCGCCGACGAACTTTCAACAACAAGAACAACATACATGACGTCCGAGCCATTCACGTTTACCGTCAGTGAACTTTCGTCACCCTCGTAAGAATCGACTTTAAGAATGTAATACTTCTTTTCCATGCCAAGTCTCGCTCATCTATGATATGGGATTTCATTCGGATCGAATCTAATAAGGACATCACCGTTGGAATCGTTCTCAACCTGGAGCGTTATGACGTTCTCAAGATTCCATTCCCAATCCTGCATACGAACTTGCGCGTTCAAACCTTGCGGTGACGACTTTGCCGCCGCAAGTAAAGCCGTTATCAGTTCTTCCACCGTAAACTTTTTGATTTCAGTCTGCATACCACATGTCATCCTTCAAACACATTTTCACGATGATAAGAAAGGAAAACTTCTGATGGTCGGCCACGTTCGGGCAATACAATCTGCCGCCCCTCGTACCTGATGAAATAATCTGTAAAAACTTCGTGCGGAACCGCATTCTTCAGCGATGCAGACAAGACGACCTTCAGTTCCTCATCAAGCGTGAACAACCCTTTGTCAAAAGCTCTATCGTGAAGAGAATTCAAGCACAACCCGTTTGCCGTATCTGTCCGCTCGTTACCATCAATGCATTTTGACCACGGCTTGATGTGCGATGCTATAAGAAGTTTAGCCCCTGTCAACCCAGTTATGCAACATGCGTTGTCATAAGCAGACAAAACAGAACGCCTAAAAAATGACTGGTTGATGCGGTAATGCACCAACCTCACTCCATCCAATCCTTGTGGCGTTTTTATGGCAACATCATCATCAAAGTTTTCATTCCCTTTTAACTTCAAAAGCAGCTCATGATAGCGCGTTGCCAACTCATCACGACGCCCGACATACTCATCCCAAACCGTTTGATCCATCTTTGCGCCGTTTTTTAAGCCTGAAACTCCCCTCTTCGCCAATGACGGGTCTAGACGCCCAAAATTACACATTTTCATAGACAGTGAGGCCGGGGAACGGTTCATCAACTTAGCCAATCGTCGAACTTCAAATGAACGACTGTGGATCTTTCCAAATGGCATCTGGAAATATAACCCAAGTGCCAAAACTGCTTCATCATGCGACCAAGTGGAACCGTACTTCTGCATTAAAACTCCTTTTAAGCGATTTGGACATACCAGTGGTCACGCCCAAATGATTTTATTACCTTCCTCGGCGAACCATCTCTTGTTTTTCATCTTCTGATAAATCTTTTCAGCAAACTCATCAGAAACATCAGCCTTGAAATTAAAAGCCGTTTTAATAGACCGTATGACTCCGTCTTTCCTTGTTGGTGGATTCTTGGGGAATTTCGCGCGGCAGTAATCTGCACAGTCCGCAACTGTCATTTTCACAAGCAGTGTATCAGGTTCGTTAGGCATTAATCCACTCATCATCTACTCCTTTCGGTAAATGGCACATAACACTCCGCCACTCATAACCGAATGCATACTTTGTTTCACCTCGTAACGCATGACGAATCTTCTTCAAAACATTGCGCTGTGTCTCTGTACTTGGAATCAATCCAAACATTCTCAATCGGCGAATTGCGTCATAAAGCGAGATATCGGTGATGCCTGTATGTGAGAATGGCGCTTTATACGAAATGCGTTCTGACATTAATCGCTGAGCCTCACGCGCCGAAGAGGCGTTCTGCCTATTGGGATTCTTCGGCACATGAACGCCATTGTCGTTTAGTATCTTTAATATGGTACCCCAACTTGTGCCGTATGCTTTGGCAAGCGCATCATGTGTAGGATACTTACAGTTCTTATAGTCCTCACATATCTGCTCTATCTTACCATCCCATCTTCTTTGTGCGTGTGTTGCAACACCTCTCCTTCTTAGCAAATAATTCACGCCTTCTCTGCTCAATTCGCACCATGCCTCACTAGCAATCTCCTTTGCAGTCTTACCACCAAGATACTCCGTAATTACATTCTGCTCATCTGCCTCAGACAGTTTGCGATGAGCTCTGGAAATCGTTTCAAATATCTCATTCTTCCTATCTTCGGATCGGGAAGCAATTGTCTGATTACGTTTCTGACGAATCTTTTCCTTTTCTTCATCCGTTAATGAAGAGAAATATGCTAGTCGCTTAGCTTTAATCTGCGCTTTTTGTTCAGGAGACCGTCTTGCGCATCCTGCTTTTATATTTTTCCGCCGTTTTTCTCTTAATTCATCTGGCATGGTTGCGAACATGTGCCGACGCATCTCGCCATAGTCATGTTTAAGTTGCTCATACCGCCTTGCCGAAATATGAATATCCCTTTTTTGCCGCGTCGTCTTTGTACACATGGCAATAAAGGCATTAAGCAATTTCATCTCCTTGGGATTTATTTTACATAGAAGATGATGAGCGATAAAATGTTCTTTTGCTGTCAGATTAACAATATTCCACTTATCATTTCCACCACCCATGCATCGGGGTATGTAATGGTGCCGTTCACAATACCCATTGCTCTTACTCAATGGGAATTTGCGCCGTTTATCAATCAGCGCTTCATATATCACCGCATAATTCATCCCGCAAGCAACTCCCTATGCTTTTCAAGCAACAACTGTGACGGCAGAAACTTTGTAGGCAACGACATGGTCTGTCCTTCGCGATCAAGGAAGTAGGACCTTGCCGCCGCGTCGGTGTAGTGGTCTTTGATTGCCTTCGAGACGATGAGGCGATAGTGTTCGTCGAAGGAAATGAGGTGACGGTCAAAGGCTGCGTCGTATGTGGCGGAGAGGCACAAGCCGTTTTCAGGATTGAGGCGGTTCTTTTCGTCTTCCGCCCACGGGCTGATGTGGCTGGCGCGAAGGACGTCCGGCACGGCGAGTCCCGTCACGCAACATTTACCGCCGTAGTTCGCCAAAACCATCTTGCGGAAGATGTCTTGATTCACGCGCACCTTGACCGCGGCAAGTTTCGTCTTGCCTTCCTTCGCGGTGAGATTCAGATGCGCTTCAAGGTCGGTTTGCGATGTAGCGTCAATCAGCGACTCGGCCTTTTGCGCGACGGCCTTGCCGCCGGTCTCGCCCGACACCTTTGCGACAATGCCATCCTCAAACGCCTCTGTCGCCAGAAATTCGCCATAGGCACGAACCGCCGCCGAACAGAAGTTCTTCGTCCAGTAGCTCGGCGATTCAAAGTCCGCCAATACAGGGCTTGCCGTGCCCTTCTTCATTTCGGCACATATCCATTCGTGTAGGGCGTGGATGTCTGCGAGTGAAAAACTGTGCCACATGGAGCCGCCGACGACCGGGTTCGGGTAGTGTTTCGTCAGAATGGGACCGAGCATGTCGAGCGCGCGGACGTATGATGCGGCCTTGCCGCTCCCGTCCGTGTTCGTGGCGAAGATGAAGTCTGTAAAAGATTGCCTCAACATGGCGGAAACAAGTATAGCAAATCGGCAGGGAGAGTGAAAGCGCGGATGAAGATTTTGTGAGGTGGGTGGTTAGTGGGTGGTGGGTGGTGGCTAGTTGGTGGGTTGGTGGGTGGTGCGCCGCCTGGAAGGCGGCGTTCCCAGTTAGGCGGCGGCCCGCTCGGCGAGCGGGCCTGACCAAGTGAAGCGGCATGAGTGCCGCTTCCCCGAAAGGCCGCGACAAGCGCGACCCCCCGGGCGGCGGTGGGGCGAGACGTCTCGCCGAGCCGCGGACGGCGGGCGGCGGTGGAACGCCGCCCCTACCAAGGGAGGGTGGGCGCGTAGTGGGACGCCGTCTACCGAGGGGAGGGCGGGGGAGTCTCTATGCGTTTGCGATTCTTGCAATCAGGGTGTTCGCCCATGCGATGGCCTCGTCTACCGTTGGCAGGACGGGAAGATTGCCTTTCTGCGCGGAATAGATTTCCGCCCAGTTCTCGTTTTGTGTCACCGTTGGCGGCCAGGGTTGCTTCCGCCTGTATCGGAAAAGCTGACGGCAGATTTCCCCCGTGCGGACAAAATCCAGCCGATGCAGCGAGTCGATAAGCTGAAGATCGATCAAGTCGTGTGCGCGCTTGCTTCTCGCTTCCGTAACACCATGAAGTTTTTGGGCGACCTGGTATTCCAGCTTCATCACCCGGATGTCGCCAAGTGCGGGAAACGCAAGCGAAGCGGCTAGATCGGCAATGGTCTTTGGCACGGGAACGACATCGTACGCATCGGCATCACCAATCTCGTTGTGGCCGATTTCAAGGTCGACCACTCGCCATGTCTTCCCCAGATAGTTGAGACGTACGCTACAAGGTTGCATCACGTAAGCAAAAGGAACACGCCTTGGATTCGCCTGTTCGAGAATCTGCAACTCGCCCTTGAATCCATTCCAGCCTTCCTTCAATTTGCCGCCAACGTCCTTGAGAAACGAATCCAGGCTTTCGCTCCAAGCGGTGTCGAGATCGCTCGTGACGCGCGTCATCTTGTCATCATATCGGAACTTGAGCGAAGTGCCGCCCTTCACCACGCCTGCCCCGACCATTTGGGCAACGATCGCATTCGCAAACGCAACGGCAAGTTCGTTTGCGCGAATGGTATCGTTTCCTGCATAACGAACGATGGCCCGTTCTAGGGCCGCTCTCGATTTCGGCATTTCCCCCATTAGCTCTCCTTCGTGAATTCGTAAGCCTCTGATTCGGTCAGCAGCCCGTCGGCCAAGGCCTTGCGCGCGGCGGCGGCAACGCGGTCCGCCTCCATCTCCCCGCCATGCAATGCAGTTTGCAACGCCTCTCTTATCGGCTGGGAACGTATTCCCACGTATTCCACGCATGTGCATGGTCGCATATCCTCCAGATGGATGTTGGGAGGGAGCCTGCGCCTAACCCTGCCAGAAGCCCCAAGGTAGACGATTGCCGGATTCGTTGGAGCAAGACGCAGCAGCGCCACGACGGAGGAGCCGCGCAGATAGGCGGTCTCGCCCGCTATGGCCACGGAATGCGCGTAGACATCGTTTTCGCGGGGAATGTGGTGCTTCGCCACATACACCCCGTGTCCGATCTTGATCAAGGTACCGCGCTGGGCCATGGCAGGCAGAGCATGCTTGTCAACACCAAGCGCACCTGCCTGTGCGTTGGTGATGATGCCGTAATGGTCTTCGGCGTAATCCCATATCTTGTCATAAGAGGTCATGGCAAAAGTATATCAAAACAGTGACTTTTTGACAATCTGGAAACGTGATGATGTCAAAAGGTAGCTAAAACGGTATACTTTTGGCAGCCAATAGTCAGATTGGTTAGTTGGGTTGTTGGTTAGTTGGGTGGTTGGTGGGGTGGTTGGTGGGGTGGTTGGTTGGATGGTGGGTGGTGCGCCGCCTAGAAGGCGGCGTTCCCAGTTAGGCGGCGGCCCGCTCGGCGAGCGGGCCCTACCAAGTGAAGCGGCATGAGTGCCGCTTCCCCGAAAGGCCGCGACAAGCGCAGCCCTCCCGGCGGCGGTCGCGGGGCGACCGCCCTACCAGGCGGCTCGGCGGGACGCCTCGCCCTACCGCGCGGATTGCCGAGCCATCTCCACGCCGGCAGATGTGAACCGGCGTAGTTTCATTTGGCACCCCGCTTTCTGCCAGATGACCGCGCGGATACAGCTTTTGTTTCTTCCGGGCCATTCAGCAACAGCGCCTCCTCAATCGCCGCGCGTTCGCGACGAAGTTCAAGCTGAAGTTCCTCGACAGTCGGAAGATGCAGATGGTACTTCACGGTAAAAAGATTGCGCTTATTTTCGTTCAGCGTGCAATTCTGTACGCAGTGCGTAGAATTTTGGGAAGGTCAGATAAAACTTCCGCATGTTGAAGAGATTTGACGCCGTGAATCCATCACCAAATTCCGCAGTAAGACGCACGGCAAGTACCTTTACGAGACCGTCGCCGTACTTTGCACGACTCTCACCTCCTTGCTTTTCCACTATCTCACGCCCAACGTTCCAATATGCCTCAACCATGGCCGCATTGGCGGCAACATACACTTTCGCGCGCGCGGCAACCAGTATCTTGCGGACTACAGAATAGAGCTCTACGTCGATTGGCAAAGCTATCTCAGGGACCGTTATTTTGGACTTCTTCTTCATTCCGCGTCGTCCTTCCGCATAACAACACCATGTTTCGCCAGGATGGGGCCAAGCATGTCGAGCGCACGGACGGCTGCTCGTCGATGACGCCGAGCTCGAAGACGCAGACGATGGGCGTGTACGCGATCGGCGTGCCCGGCATCGCCATCATCACCAAGTCCACACAGCACGAGGACGCCTCCGGCGGCGATGCGAATGCGCCCTCGCAGACGAACCCGGTCACGACCACGATGACGACGGGGAAGTGAGTGGCTCCCTACACGGGGGATGCGTTCTCCCTACACGGGGGAGGCCGTCTCCCTACACGGGGGATGCGTTCTCCCTACACGGGGATTTCGTTCTCCCTACACGGGGAAACGGGATTTGCGGCGGCTCGGCGGGACGCCTCGCCCTACCCGCGCGGCCCGCTCGGCGAGCGGGCCCTACCAAGTGAAGCGTCATGAGTGCCGCTTCCCCGAAGCGACAAGCGCGGCCCTCCCGAGCGGCGGTCGCGGGGCGACCGCCCTACCTGGCGGCTCGGCGGGACGCCTGTTGCTATGCGATCAGTTCGGGCTTCAGCATAAAGTCCATTAGACTGATGTAGGATATTCCGTACTCATCCGTGTAGAACGGCTGCACGCCATCGACAATCACCAGTTTCCCGAACGAATCCGGTATTCGCCGCAGACCGCGGATCTCCTGTTCACGTTTCGCCGCATCAGGCAACCTGTAGGCGGATTGAATGTACAGTTTCTTCCGTCCCTTGTTTACGATGAAATCAATCTCCAGCTGTTTCCGCTCGCGTCTGCCTTCGGCGTTACCGGACACGACCTCCAGCAGACCAACGTCGACGCTTGCGCCCCGCGCCTTGAGTTCGTTGTAGATTGCACATTCCATGAGATGGTCCTGTTCGACCTGGCGGAAGTTCAGGCGGGCGTTGCGGAGCCCGATGTCCGCCGGATAGTATTTCGATGGCGTTGAAAGGTACTCCCGGCCCTTGATGTCATAGCGGTCGGCCTTGCTGAAGAGATAGGCGTCCTCCAGGAATTCAAGATACTTGGAGACGGTTCGCGGATCCGGCACCTTGCCGGAGATCGTGCCGATGTGATTGGCAAGCCTTGTCGGATTGGTGAGACTGCCCGCCGCACTCATGAGGACGTCATTCACTCTGCCAAGAAACAGGCTGTCGGGGAGGCCGTTGCGCTCGACGATGTCCCTGAAGTAGATGGTCGTGAAAAGTCCGTCAAGGTAGGACTTCTTGGCGTCATCGTCCTTGATCCCGACGATTTCCGGCATTCCGCCATGGAGGAGGTAGTCCGACCATGCGTCCGACTTGTCGCCGCCGATGGCCGAGTAGTATTCGCGGAATGAAAGCGGGCCGATGTGGATGTTCTCGCCACGTCCTCGGAATTGAGTGGCGACATCCTTGACGAGCAGACGGGAGTTGGAACCGGTGACGTACAGGTCGATGTTGTCCTTGTCCCGAAGTTCATTGAGAATGTCATAGAACTCCTGCTCGCGCTCAGCCCTCTGCCCTGGCGTTTCGGCTGCAGAAATCGGCGGCCGCTTGCACTCCTGTATTTCGTCTATCAGGACATACGTTCGTTTTCTGCGCTTTGCCGTCTTTGAGGCAAGGAACTCGTACATGGCGTCGGGATTGCGAAGTTTCGCGTCTTTTTTCTTGTCGAGCTGTATCTCGACGATGTTCTCGCGCGGCACGCCTTCTTTCAACAGATGGGACTTAAAAAGCCTGAACAGGAGGAAGCTCTTGCCGCAGCGCCTGATGCCGGTCACGATCTTGACGAATCCGTCGCCCTTTGCGCGGACAAGCCTGTCGAGGTAGAGGTTGCGTTGTATTGTCATGGCGCGCATTATACCAATTCGAGGTGGCATGCGTCAACCGCCTATTCCAAAAAAAGGTGCATTGTGATCTTTTTATGGAACGGTGGGACGACTGAAGACCGGCTCGGCGGGACGCCTCGCCCTACCGTTTTGGCCTCCCGAGGCGATGGTTGCGGTTTCATCGGAGGTCTTCACCGTCCTGACGGCATGCGTTGGGGAGGACCATGAGGCGGCGCTTGAGCAGTGCGGCGAGGTTCTTGATCTTCGAGAATTCGTTGGCCTTGCGTTCGCTGGCGAACTGGTATATCACCTCGCGGCAGGCGTCGGCATTCCTCCAGAGCATAATCTGGCTGAACGTCCGCTTGTCCTCCGCAGACGCGGACCCGACCGCCTTCATGGCAAGATCCACCACAGACTGCACCACGGAGGGCCCTTCTCCGTCCGGAGGTGGCTCGAAATCCCTTAACAGCGAATCCAGAGCACCGTCCTCCCCAATCCTTCTTGGCGTAAAACCACCCGAAGCCGAACCGGACGCCCCTTGGGGCGCACCTTCCTTTTCGGTTCGTTTTCCGGGATGATATTTGTCTGTTCCTTTTATGTTAGGGTCGCTGTGAGCGACTGGGGGAGTAGCCGTGAGCGACTGGGGTGGTAGCTGAGGGCTACTGGGGGAGTGGCTGTGAGCGACCGGAGGGGTAGCTGTGGGCGACTGGGGTGGGGGCTGTGGGCTACCGGGGGTGTCGCTCGCTGCAACGGAGAGCTCGTCTGCGTCAGACGGCTGGACGGGCAACGTGAGCGTGTAAAGGTTGGACAGCACCTGGTTCGGTTTCCGGCCTTCACGGGCTTTCCAGTCGATATACCCTTTACGCCGCAAGGAGTCGAGCGACCTTATCACTGCGGAACGGCTGAGGCGTGACTTTTCCGCAAGCGTGTTTATGGCGGGGAAGCACATGCCCGTTTTGTCGTTGGCCATGTGCGCGAGGAGCGCGAGCAGGAGCTGCTCGGTGGAGGTGGTGTCGCGCACGAGGTCAAAGACCCTCTTGGTGTAATGGAATCCCATTTCAAGCCTCCGGAGCGGTCATTCCTCGATTATGCCGACGACTTCGTATCCATGCGGCTTGTGCGCTGGGGGCGGAAGGTCCTTCGACGACTTGAACGTGGGCAGTTCGCTGTATGCGATGTCCACCCACAGCCTGTCGCAGGCCTCGCGGTGCAGACAGACTATGGCGAGCGCCTCGTCGGCGGTCGCGCAGTCCATGCCGCCACAGCGGGTGGCGACGTCGTTCGCGACGCGCCACGCCTTGAGGTAGAGGTGCGCGGCGGCTGGGTCCTGGCTTACGGACTTCGCAAGGGCGGCGGCGGTGTGGAGGTACTCGCAGAGGGCCGACGCCATCTGGCACCATTTGGCCAGCGCGTCGGTCCTGATCCTGAGAGGACAGTCCCGGATGACGGGCTTCGCGTCTGGCGACGCCTTGGAGCGTTTCACGTCAAGGTACAACCCATCGGCCCGGCAGAACATCTCCGTGGAAAGAGCCCTTGCGAGCATATCCTCGACGAACTGGCCGAACTGCGCGGGGGCCTTGCCCGTGCGGACGGCGTGAAGCCGCTCTCCTATCTCCTCGGTTAGGTAGCCGACCTCCCAGACCTTTTCCGACATGTCCGCCTTCGCAAACTCAGTCAGGGAATCGCTTGCTACTTTGTCATTATAATCCGCAATCTCTTTGGATTTTTCTTCTATTTCCTGGTCTGTCATAAATCCTCCTTGCTCCTACGGGGTAGTATAACATAAGGAGCCACAGCCTACAAGGGGGCGTCTGCCTCCCTAGGACGAGGGTACGGTCTCCCTACATGGGGTGAACGCGCTCCCTACATGGGGTGAACGCGCTCCCTACATGGGAGGTTTGACTTCCCTACATGGGAATTGGGCTTTCCCAGTTAGGCGGTCACGCGGGACGCATGACCCTACCGGGGAGGCGTTCCCAGTTAGGCGTGGAACTTGAGGGGGAAGATTACTTCTCGACCGTCAAGGCGAAATGGACAAGCGACCGGGCCGGCACGATGGACGTCCAGTCCTGCACGACGCATTCAAGGTGCGAGATTCGCGGCGAAATGTCGCCCTTCGACGCCTCCCACAGGCGTCTCTCCACCCTGCCGGACACGTGCATCCCTGCAGGTAGCCGCACGCGGACCGGGATTTCACCGTCGCCCGTGTTCAGAACGTTCACGAGCATCCGCCTCTCTTTCATCAGCACGGCGGGCACGATCCGTTTATCCGACGAGGCGGACGCCACGTATCGTCCGCCACACGTGTCGTTCACGACCGACTTGAATATCTCGTACTTCGCCGTCACCTCCGGTCCGTGCCCCCTGTTTGAATACACCATCGGATGCGCGGCGCCCTTCCATGGACCGAAGAAGAGCCAGGTGTCGATTCCGGAGAACCCCGCAGCCAAGTGACGCCAGAGGATTATGGAGTTGAGGATGTCGTCGGACGGGCTGCGCGCGCCCACCCAGCCATGCATTTCCGTGTTCCAGAGCTCCTTGTCCGGGTCCACCGCCCGGACTGCGTCCGCGAAGGCGACGAGGCCGGCCTCGTCAAACTTGTTCCGGTCAGCATCGGGCGTGTTGTGCGTCGCAACCACGCCAATCCGTTTCAAGACCTCGCCGCGCCGCACGGCGACCGACGGCACGTTCAGGAACTTTTTCAGGCCATCGCCCGGACTCCACGTGGACGGAAACACGATCTTCGGCATGGTGACGGATCGGTCGAGGAGCGTGGGGATTCGGTCAATCACGTAAAGGACGTTCTCGATGTCCCCGCCCCACATCGACTGGTCCTCGTTCATCAGGTCAAGGTATGCGATGTCAAGTCCCTCCCGCTCCATCAGGTTCAGGTAGTCCGCAAGGTAGCGAGCCCATTTGTCCTTGTCCACCTTCTTGTAGACGCGCTTGACGACTCGTTTGTGTCCGCCCACCCAAAGCGGATACGCCGCCATGCCGATATTCCCGTTCTTGAAGTTGTCGGCGAGCCATTTGGCGTCCGCCTTGGAATTGTACGTTTCCTTCATGGGGCGCGGGGACGCGAAGAAACGCAGGTTCGGATTGTATTTCCTGAACGTCTTCATCATCGGGATGATGACATCCGAATAAGCGCTGATGTTGGTGACGCCCTCTTCCCGCTCGTACGCGCCGTTGATTGCCACGCGGGCGAAGTCCACCTTCAGACGGCCGACGGCCATCTCCGCCAGTTGCTCGCGCCGCTCCGGCCAGAAGAACCACAGTCGTTCCGCGTCGATTCCGAAATGGACGGGCTGCCGCAGTTTCCCCGTCACCATTACCGTCACGGTGTCGTTGGCGGCACCGAACGCCGGGAGAGCCGCACATGCCGCGGCAATCGTCAACAGCATCCATCTTTTTGGTGTCATTCTTTTTCTCCTTATGCAGCGTGGGGATCCGACATCCCCTCCGGCTGCGCAACAGACGGGTCAGCCGAATTTGGATTCAACGAGGTTTTCGCCTTCGTAGCGGAGCTTGAGGGTGAAGAAGTCGTTTCGCTCGTCAAGGGCCTTGAGGAAGAGTCTGTCCCCTTCCCACATTTTCTTCGTGAGCAGTTCGGCCTTGGGCAGCCACACAAGTTCGCCTTCGTCGCAATCGGTAAGCGCGCCGGCAAACTCCGTGCAGGTGAAGAGATGCATGTATTCCACACCCCATTCATCTGAGACGAACGTGACAAGCCCGCGGAAGCGCGGATTGAGCATGGTGAGGCCCGTCTCCTCCTTCACCTCGCGCAGGGCGCATTCCTCGGGACTCTCGCCGTACTCGAACTTCCCACCCACGCCGATCCACTTGTCGCCGTTTTCGTCGTGCTGCTTCTTGGTGCGGTGCAGGATCAGGTAGCAGCCGTCCTTCTCAATGTAGCAAAGCGTGGTCAGTCTTGGGTTCACGTTATCCGTGCCGTTTGCCATCTGTTTTCTCCTTGGAATCTCTCTTTGAGTTGACAACGGAAAGCATGTTGAATCTTGTTCGGCGGGAAACGGCTCGCCGAGGACGGCTCGCCCTACCGGCGCGAGAAGGACCAGTCGCCGGAGGTCATGCCGTAGATGACGTATGCCAGGGCTGCGAGATTCAACACGACCATCAGAAAGAACACGACCCGAAACGAGGTCTTGACGCTCTTGTGGCGCAAGAGCCGCTGCGCGAGCCAAGCGCCTGGCCAGCCGCACAGCAGTTCGAGCGTATGCAGGGTGGATTCGGGCGTGCGCCACGCTCCGCGTTTGGCGGCGCGCTTGTCCGCCGCGTAGGCGGCAAACGTGACGAGGCTCATGACGAGATACGCCGTAGGTATCAACGCCCATGGATGGGCCGCATACCAGGAGATGACGCCGTTCATGGTTTCACTTTCCGTTTGTGGTTAGTGGGTGGTGGCGGCTCGCCGGGGACGGCTCGCCCCACCGTTTTGGCCGCGACAAGCGCGGCCGCTCCCGCGTGAGGCCGCGTGCGACGCCTAGAAGGCGGCGTTCCCAGTTAGTCATCCGCGGAAGTCGATGCGGGCGTAGGAATCGCGCTGGACGCCGCGCGCGTAGCGCACGGCGGGACGTCCGAAGAGCATCGCGTAGAACGGCGCCGTGCGGCGAAGGCCGATCGTCTGCTCCAGCAGTTCGGGGATTTCCTGCTGCACCAGCTTGAGAAAGCCGCACCAACACGTGGCGATGCCCGCCGCGTTGGCCAGCATCTCGAAGTGTGCGCAGGCGATCGTGACGTCCTCAAGCGGCGTGGCCACGCCAGGCGCGGTGTCATCAGACGAAACGACGAGCATTCCGCTCGCCCCGCGGAAGAACATGTCGCCCTCCCCTTTGCGCAGGCGGATCGCGGGCTCAGCCAGCCAGCGCGGGAGGACTTTCGTGCCGTCGCGGTGACGTTCGATCACGGAAATGAAATCGCGACGGAAGCCGTCCATCGACGCGCGCGTGGGAAAGCACGTGAACGTGAGCGCGCGCGCGTTGCAGCCGGTGGGCGCGTTGCCGAGGTCCGAAAGGATGCGCGAAAGCGTGGCGCGCTCGACGTCCTCGTCGGCGAAATACCGCATGGAACGGCGGGTGCGGAGCCAGTTTTCGACAGACTCGAGACTCGGCAACGGCAAGCCGTCGACCGGCACGGAATCCTCCGGGCGCTTTCCGTCGAACGTGACCGCGCCCGTGGGACACACCGCGAGACAGTGCTGGCATTTCATGCACCGGTCCGGGAATGCCATGCGCGGCGCGCCGCCATCCATCTTGAGCGCACGGAAGGCGCAGTCGCGCACGCATGCGCCACATGAGACGCACTTGGAACCATCTACTTCAAAAAGGTCTGCCATCTGTTTCCTCCTTGGATCTTTCCTTGACTGGGCAACGGGAAGTATATCATATTTTAGACCCCATGCGGCGCAGCTGTGTTTTTCACCATGCGTTTTGAGATTGAAAACAACCAGAACAACTGGTAAAAACAACTTTGAGAGAGGTGCGCGGGCTAACTCGCCCGCGCATCTATCCATCTATGTTTGCAAGAAGCTTGATATAATTGTATCGTTTTTGAGTGGTCTATGGGCACGGGCGAGTTAGCCCGTGCGCCAAAGGCAAGTTGTTTCAAATAGTTGTTTCCAATCATCAGAAGGCTCGCCGGTGAATTGCACAGAAGCGCCCAAACACTTGAGTTCTGACCGTTAGAATGGTAAAATGATTGCGTTTCTTCGTGCAACAACCAAAAGCAAGGACCACAACCATGAAGAGAATACCCGCAATTGTTCTAGCCACCCTGATGGCCATTGGTGCTGCCGGATGCCTCAGTGCGCCGTTCCAGCCACCGAGCGGCGTCGTGTCGGTGACGACGGCCCCGCTTTCCACGGAGGGGAACTGGAACGTCGGATCGAAAAAAGGAGAGGCCTCATCGTTCAGCGTGCTTGGTCTCTATGCGTCTGGCGACTGCTCGCTCGCGACCGCCGCGCGCAATGGCGGGCTCAAGAAGATCGACCATGTGGACTATGCGTACGTCAACGTCATTGGCATCTGGCAAAAGGCGACGGTCATCGTATATGGCGAGTAACATGAAATGCGTCTGTGCAGCCGCCGCTGCACTTTTGGCCGCATGCGGCTGCGTGTCCGTCAAGGGGGACAAGACGCTTGTCCCGCCGACGGGCTTGTACGCGCATTTCCGCGCGCCGCTCTCCGTCAACCGCGAATCCGTCCCCTGTACCAACCTCAAGCGCGGAACGGGGTCGAGGGCGATCTACCTGAAGGAATGGATCTACACGGGGTTGAGCGCGGACTTCTGCAACATGGCCCTGCGCGACGCCATTGATGACGGCAAACTTACGAAGGTGTACTTTGCTGACTACGAACAACAGACGTTTCTCGGCTTCATCACACTCTTCAAGGTCACCGCCTACGGTGAGTAGTGGTTAGTGGCTAGTGGCCGCTCGTCGATGATATCGGCGAGGACAGGACGCACAGCGCCTTCAAGTATCCATTCGCGAAGAGACGGCCGAGGGTGAAGTAGCCGGGAGTGCCTTCAGGCGTAAGCACACGGTCGTATGCCATCTCGGGCACATGGTCACCACGAACGGGTACGTCTAGCCCCAGTTCGCGGTATACGCGCATGAGCGCAAACTGGTCAACATCTCCCTGATCGTGGAAAAGCTCCGTGAAGTCGGTCTTGTCGCCTTCAACGTCTCGTATGTGGATGAAGGCGATGCGCTTCCCGAAATGCCGCGCCGCATCGGCGAGCACCTTAGTAGGGTCATTTAGCCGTGTAGAACATGTAGAACTTGTACTTGTGTGGCAATTGTCATTTGTGAGCATTAACTTGAAATTGGCCTGGCAGAAGGTGACGGCGTTGGACGGCGAGGGGTAAATGGAGTATGCGCGGTCGTATGCCTCGATTGATCCGAATATGCGCGCGTAACCGCCGAGCGAATCGAGGCACGGATCGTCGGGATGGAGTCCCATGCGTATACCCAACTTTTCCGCAGTCGGCATCACGGCCTTAATGAAGTATTCGTAGTTCGCCCACACCTGTTCGTGGGTAAGGATGAGGTTTTCTTTGACAGGATTGCCAGTATCATTTAGCCGTGTAGAACATGTAGAACGTGTAGAATCGGCATTTGGGATTTGTGAACAATTGTGGCAATTGTCATTTGTGGACAATATCTCTTTGCGCTCTTTGCTATCTTTGTGGTTAAAATCATCTAAGGAGAAGTAGGTTGCTTTTGCTCCGCCACGACCTTCTCGTACGCCGGTGCGCGACCAGCCCTTTCCGACCATGAAGTTGTAGCACAGAAGCTTGATTCCTAGCCGCCCCATCGACTCCAGAAGCTCGCAATAATGCGCCAGCGCCTCTTCCCGTTCCCCATTTCCCATTCCCCGTTCCCCAAACTCCTTGATCGGAGACATGTCGAACGGGTCGCCTTCAAGTCCCACAACCTTGAGCCCGGCGGACTTGAGACGCGAGACGATAGACGCGAGCGTTTCGAATTTCCAAGGATCTGGCAGACCTGTCAGCTCAGGATTCACCTTCACGATGACGTCCGTAATCCCCATCTGCGGACAAAGCTCCCACAGCGGATGCGGCGTCGGCGGAACAAATTCAACGAGTTTCATTTCACTCCAAGCCTTGAACTTACGTGGTCTGTCCCCCTCAAAGAATATCGTTAAGGGCTTTGCCGAAACGGCCTGCTTCCCAAATGCGCCGGACTTCGCCGTGAGTGAGCGTGCGCGTCCAGATCGCGACATCGTCCACGTCGCCTACGAACGGATGCTTGTACTTGCCAGTGCCGTCCTGTCCAATGAAGAACGGCAGTCCCGTCTTGAAGGCGATGTCCGAAAGGTCGTCCGCGACGCAGTAGAGATAGCCGTCCCTGCGTCCCTGGTAGAGGCGCACGACGCCGTCCGGGCTGCGCGTCCCCGCATAGAACACCCATTCGCCGAAATCGGGGTTGTACACGCCGAGGTCGTACCGCTTCCTGCCGACACGCCCGCAATTCAGCAAAAAGCCGTGGCAGTTGAATCCCTTGACCCTGCAACTGTAGCCGGACGTGCGCGACATGTCAACGCGGTCGGGCGCGATGAGCGCGATTCCCGGCCTCGATCCCGCGCTCCAGTCCTTGTTGCCGAGAACGACGGGATCGCCGACTTGCTTGTCGAACGTGCGCACCCACAGGGTAAACGAGAACTCCGCCCCGTTCTCGAACTTCAGCGCCTCGGACCCCTTCAGACACACGCTCCCCACCTCATTCGTGCTGGCGGAGACGCGCAGCGCCCCACCGAACTTGCCCCCGTCCTCAAGCAGTTTTGCTTTCCCCCTCATCTCAATTTGAACGCTCGGTAGGGCGGTCGCCCCGCGACCGCCGTCAAACGGCAAATACACGGCCAACCAGTCCTTCAGATCCCGTTCCTTCTCCGGCGGCACGGCGACATCTCCGCGTACCTTGCCGTCGAAACGAAACTTCGAGACGTCGACGCCGAAGTGCGCAAGCGCCGTCGGCGCGGCGTCGTAGTTGTGCGGCACGCCGGGGATGCGACCCTGCGCGACGCGGCGTCCGGCGACGATGAACGGAATCGTGTAGCACTGCGTGGTCAGCTGCCCGTGGTAGCGCTCCCACCCGCCGTGGTCCGCCGTCACGATCACGAGCCAGTCCTCCTCCGTGAACATCTTGCGCGACGCAATGGCGTTCAACACGCCGCCGATCTCGTCGTCGCACACTTTCAGCGCCGCGTGATACTCCGCCGCGTATGGATAGTAGCCGAAGCCGTGTCCCGCGTGGTCGGGACGGTCGATGTACCACATGATGGCGTCCGGCGCGTCGTAGCGAGCAACGATTCCGGCAAGTTCCTTCGCGTTTGCATCGTCTCTGTCGAAGATGAATTTCACGCCGTAGTCGGGGCTCATGCGCAGGTCGCCGTACCACGAGAAGATGTGCAGCGGCTTGGTGCCGGGACGCAACTTAGCAAGGCGGGCAAGCCAGGTCGGCAGCCGATCCGACCGCGTCCCGCGGCTCAGCAAGTCGGGATTCCACGAGATGCCCGTCTTCTTCACCGTCATGCCCGTCGCGATGGCGACGTGGTTCGGGGCGCTTTCGGTCGAGCCGTCGCGGATCGTACTGGCACCAAGCGACCATGCGCATTTGTACCCCGGTTGCCACTTGCCCGCGATCAGTCGCTGGAGGTTTGCCATCTCCAGGTTCTCGACCGCGTCGCCTCGGAGACCGTCGAGCATGATCACAAGCGCCTTTGGCTTGAGCGGACTTTCCGCGTGTACCGTGATCGGCAACACCGCGCCCGCCGCGATCGCAAGCGCGGTAAGTTTACAGCTCATTGACTTGATATTTTCTATGTTCATTGTCGCTTCCCATTATCTTGGCAGAGGAACGGACATCTTGCCCGTTGACTACCGAACGATGATTACCGTGCCGCCGGAGAGATACAGTCCGTCAGCCCGTGCGGAGAAAAAGCGGCTGCGCTCCCCTTCCGCGCTGACGAACCGGGTCGAGGCGATGCCGCTCGGCTTGGACGACCACGAGATCAGGCAGGTGTTCCGCGTCACGTTGCGCTCGCCCAGCTTGACGTGGATCGTCCCGGCGGCGAACTTGAGCGTGTTGTCGCCCTTCGTGAACGACGAAACGAGCGGCAACGCGCCCGTGCGCGACGAGAGGTCGATGGTCGAGCCATTCTGCATCGTACATCCGTAGAAGTAGTTGTGGTCCGCCGCCGGCTTGAACGTGCCATGCACGTTGAACGCCGCCGTGCCGTCGTTGTTGTTCGCGCCGTACACCTGCTCGTAGTCGCGCACCGATATCGGGCCGAGTATCTTCATCGCGCTTCCCACGCGGAAGTCCGCGTTCGTCGCAGTCACCGTCTTGCCGCTCTTCGTCTGCAGCCATCCGCCGGACGTGATGTTCACCTTTCCGTTCTTCACCGTCGTGTTGAAGAGATAGAATATCCTGCCGTTCGTCCCAATCGGCACGGTGAGCGTGTGCCCGCCGAGGTCGAGTTCCGTGCTGTTGAAGCTTCCTCCGGGCACCAGTCCGCAATTTGTGGTCGGTTCAAAAGTGGAATCCTTGGTGAGCTCAATCAGATGTATCTGCCCGTTCCCCTCGGCCACGTCTTCGTAGCTGCCGAGCAGCCTGCCGCCGTCCAGCACGAACTTGTACACCGCATCCGCCTGTGCATACATGCCGTTCATCTTGAACGTCGCACCCGTGCGCACGAGGAACGAGTTGCCCTTCGCGCCGAACAGGTAGTTTCTGCTGTCGCGGAAGGCGTACGCAACCTCCAGCACGCCGTTGGTGACCTCGTTTACGCCAACATACGTCTGACGCGCCTTCGCCGCCACGAATGTGCCCGCGCCGTCCTTCACGAAGTTCATCTTGCCGCCGAGGACAACCGTCGCGTTCGTGATTGTCAGGCCGTTCGCGACGTCCATGCGCAGTTCGGCGGTTGTGTTCGCGTCCGAGTTCGTCACGCTCGCGAGCGGATAGCCCTGAACGGCGAGCCCCGCGATCTTCACCGCGTGTCCGTTCAGGTCGAATTCCACGCCGTTGGCGAACGCGACACGCCCGAGCGCGCGCAGGTCGCAGTCCGCATTGAACGTGACGGACGTCGTGCTGACCTCCGGGATCACGTTCGCGACCGGCTCGCCGTTGAAGTTCCGGCAGGACCAGTTGGCGGGATTCTCGACATTCGTGTTTTGCGCGGCGGTCCACACCGCCGCCGCTGCGACATCCGGGGAGTTGACGTGGATCGCATTCTCCGTGACAGTGAGGAAGTGTCCGCGCTCCTCCCAGCCGACGAGCGAAACATAGTCGTACAGCGTCCCTCCGGCGGGAAGCGACAGTCCGCTGAACGTGATCAACGCATGCGCCCGCTCCGCAAGGGCGGAAACGTCCAGGACGAGCTTCCCGTTCTCCTGGATCGACAGCCCGCCGGAAACAGCCGTCGTTCCCGCCGCGAGCGTCAGCGTGGCGCCATAGCCGACTGAAATTGAATCAACCGTCGCCGGCGCGGTCGTGAGCGCCACCGTGCCGGGACCGTACACGCCCAGCTTGCCGGCGACGGGCGCAGACACCGTAACCGCCGCCCCTTCGCTCGCGAAGATGCCGCCGTCGCCCAAGGTGAGCGTTCCGCCGCTGAGCGCCGCGCTCGCCTTGAAGCCGACGCCGTCCGCCGTCGCTCCCTCGGCGGGCACCGCCGCGTCCGCGTCGAACACGCGGTACTTCCCCGCGCCCCACTCGGCGTCGCCCGCGCCCGCCCAGCCGCACGAACGCGTCCACTTCGCCTCAATGCGTTCGCGGATCATGCCGCGCGTGAGGCCGGAGACGGGCGTCGTCAAGATGAGCAGTTCGGAGATTGCGCGCCCGCCGTTTCTATCGTTGCAGTAGCGGTCAGCGGAGATGGACGACGCCGTGAGGTTCTGGTACGAGGCGACGTCGTACACATGTGCGCCACACAGTGGACGTTCGCTTGTCATCGACGCCACGACGCTACCGTCGCAGTACAGCGGCCCTGTGTACCAACCAGCGTTTGCGGATGCATCCGAAGCGTAGCACCCGACCAGATTACTTTGATAGCCGCGATGGAAATGGTACGCACTCGCGCTCGTGATCACGTTGTTCTTGCCGTCGCCCAGGAAGAACGAATCCTTGTCGCGCACGATGTCCATTACCCAGAACACCGTCCGGACGTTTGATATCCGCGAGAAGTACAGATCGATATAGGATCCGTGAGGGCCCATGAGGAAAGCGGGCACGCCGTTCGTGAAGCCATACGATCCGGGATTGCAGGTCTTGGCCGTATTGCCGTTGTAGAGCGTCGTGGGCTTTGCAAGGTCGGCGCCCGTCCCGGAGTTCTTCCAGCCCGTGATCGCGCCGTCCGTGTAGTTGAAGTTGTCGGCGGACGAGGCGTCCACATGCACCGGCGCAGCGGCGACGAGCGAATCGACGTATGAATCGGACGGACTCCACTTTTCCTTCATCAGACGATAGACGCCCTCGCAATCCGCTTCGGTCAGTTCACTCGAGAACGTGATCAGCTCCGCCACGCGCTTGCCGCCGTTACGGCCGTTTTGGTCGCGATCCTGTCCGAGCTTGTTCCACTCGCAGTTCTGCGAAGTCACGAACGTATAGACGGAGAGCCCGCCCGGCGGTTCCACATATTCCGCCGTGGGCGACTTGATGCGTTGTCCGTTCTGCCAGATCTTGCCATAGCTGGTAATGTACACATTCGCATTGTTCGCGTACGCGAACTGGCCGCTAGTGCCGCGATGGAACCGGTAGTTCGTAACGTCGCCCAGCCAAAACACGGCACCGTTCCTTTCCATTTCCGCGACCATGATCACGGAACGCGTATTCGTGATCCGCGTGAGGGCGAGGTCGATGCCGCTCGACGCCGCGCCGGAGTCGAACACGGGCTTTCCCGCGACCTCGCCGCGCGTGCCGTACCTGATCGCGTTCACGTTGCCGGACTTCGCCGCGTAGGGATAGAAGTAGTTGTTGTTGCCGGAGAGGTCGTCCCACTTCGAGACCTTCGTGCCCGTCTCGTCGCCTTCGACTTCGTAGTGGAAGCTCGATGCCACCGATGCGTCGAAGTGGACCTGCCCCTTCTTGCCGAGCATCTCCGTCGCGCCGTTGATTCCCGCCGTGCCGCCGAACCACTTCTCCTTGAGGTAGCCCTCCACGCGGCTGCACTCCGCGATGTCCAGCTCGCGGTTGAACGCAACCACCTCGCAGAGACGCTTGCCGCCGACGCGCCCCGATATTTCGCGGTCGCTGCCCATGTACAAAACCTGCGCGGAGTTTGCGGACCACTTCCACGAAATGAGCTGGTAGCCGGTTGGAATTTTCGCGTTGTTGGGATCGGCCACGGTCTTGCCGTCGTTCCAGTACTGCACATTGAGATTGTAATACCGGTAGGAAGCGCCCGTGCCGCGGTGGAAACCGTAGTTGCGCGGTGCCACGCCCACGCCATCCTTCGGGCCGCCGAGTAGGAACGCAAATTGATTCTGGTCGAGATCAACAACGAAGAATGCGGTCTTGATCTCCTGCACCGAGGCGAACTTCATGTCGCACGCGGTACCGACGGTTCCGAAGGACACTGCCTTCTTGCCCGCGAGCGCACCATCGGCGATCTCGATCACCTGCGGCTTCGTCGTGGTGTACGTCGTGACGCCGGGATGCGACCCGCCGCGCACGTCCGCCCACGAGTTGAGTTCAGTCCCCGCCGTCTCGGTCAGGGCCGAGGCGTCGAACCAGAACAGCGCCTCGTTCGTCACGAGGCTCGGCGCCGTGACGTCGGCCCACGCCGTCGTCGTTACGTAGAGAGCGGCAACGATTGCCAACAGTTTTCTAGCGTCCATTCTGGGGTTCTCCTTCCATGTTTTTCAGACTCAGTTTCTCATTGAGGTCTAAAAGGATTTAGCCATGTTGTCGCGAGGCGAGGTTCACGAGGTCGTCGAGAATCTCCTCGCCGCCGATTTCGTTGGCGATGAACGAGCCGTTGTACGGCACGACGTCCGCGCCGAAATGGCCGTCGAGGGCAACATCGATGGCGCCCTTGAGATTGGCGAGGTTCATCATGTGGGAGTCCGCCTCGTTTTCGAACTTGGCGGTAATCTCGTGCCCGAGTCCCTCGTTATGGTGCCCGTGCGAGATGTCCTCGTAGAACGCGAGCATCTTGCCGGGCGTATCGCCGGCGAAAGCGCCCTGCATGGCGCGGAGCGTATTGGCGCCGCAGCGCCCCATCATGACCGCGGCGAAGAAGTTGCGGCACGCCTGCTTCTCGTTTGGACCGTCCGTCGCCTCTTCGGCGCCGCTCGCCGTCATGGCACGCATGAGGTTGTCGCGGAATTCCGTGACTGCGCGGTGGATGTCGAAGCCCGAAGAACGGGACGAGAGCCTGCGGGCGGCGTCGATCTTGGCGTCTGTGGCGGCGAGGACGAGCCTGCTGATCATGCCGGGCGGCAGAGCCTTGCCCTCCATGCCCGCCATCAGGCGCTTGCCCGCCTCGTAGATGGCCGGATTGTCCTTGGAAAGTTCCTTCAGTTCCCTGAAGTTTTCCGCGATGGCCTCGGCACGTTCGCGGACATCCTCGATGGAACGCAGCGTTGCCGTGTTCGAGACGAGTATCTTGTTCATGTTGTTGGAAAGGACGTTGAGGGCGTCGGTGTTGGCGGCGCAGCGCACGAGGGCGGCGTTGATGAGCTCGTCAACTTTTTCGGCGTTGCCTTCGCCGGCCTTGGAGTAGGCGTTGACGGCGTGGGCCTTGGCGGGTTCGAAGGCGGCGTTGATGTTTTCGTTCTGGCGGGCTTCTTCGGCTTGCGCCGCGATCTGGGCGTCGGCGAGGGCGAGGATGCCGCGGAAGATGTCCTTGTGGCCGAGGGCGTTTTTGTCGATGGGGCCCGTGAAGGCGCGGTATTCTCCGCCGTCTACGCCAAGGACGGTTTCCGCGGCCAGGTTGAATTGCCCGAAAAAGAGGCCGAGGGACGAGCATTGCATATCGATGGCGTACCGTTGGTCTTCGGTGAGCGGCCCGGTCTTGGGGGGGTAGTCGCCGGCCATGATCTTGTTGACGAGGGCGAGGACTTTCAGGGCGGTTTCGCCGCGGAAGGCGGCGGCGGCGGCCTGGAGCTTGGCGGGCGGGAAGCGGGTGAAAACGAGCGAGGCGATGTAGTCGCGCCCGGCGAGTAGTTCCGGGGACTCGGTGAAGGTCTCGGTGAAGTGGACATCGCGCAGGACCTTCTCGACGGCCTTGTGCATGTCCATGACGGCCTGGAACAGCTGCTGGGGCGTGGAGGAGGGGGAAAGCTTGGCGTATTCGCCGGGCTTGGCGTAGAGGGAGGCCTGCACGATGCGGCCGATCATCCCCGGCGGCACGCTCTGGGCGCCCAGGGTGTCGAGGAAGTTGACGCCGGCCTTTTCGGCGGCGAGGTTGCCGTTGGAGGATGCTCGGATTTCGGCGAGGTTGGCGCGCAGGGCGTCGATCCTGACCTTGATCTGGTCCGGTGTGCGCAGTTCGCCGGCCCCGTTGACACACAGGCCGGGGATGTATTTGGAGACGAGGCCCTTGAGGTCGAAGTCGTCGCCGCAGTGGGCGAGGGCGTCCCGGATGACGGCTTCGGCGGCGGCACGGTCGTTGCCGGGCAGCTTGGCGGCGATGGAGCCGGCATGCGCCATCGCCTCGGCCTCGTACTGCCCGTGGTCGATGCGCATCGGAGTCGACGTGGACTTGCCGTCCACGTCGACGGTCGTGGTCCAGTTGAACTTGAGCGGGAAGCCCTCCGGCTCGGAGTACTTGATGGTGACGGCGCCGGTCTCGTCGTTGCGCGAGAGCGTGAACGTAAGGGGCATGTGTTCGTCTGAGCTGATTCCGTATTGCTCGAAGGCGCGCTTGGTGTTGCAGCCGGTGCCGCTCTGGGAAAGCGCGTAGTAGATGTTCGAGAGCTGGGCCGTGTGAACCTCGCCGCAAAGGTCTTTGATCTTGTCCGCGATGGCGTTGCACGAATCGGACACTTCTTTGTCCTCCGCGGCGCCCTTCTTCGCGGCGACAGTCACGCCGTCTGGAAAGTTGAAGACGAACTTCGAGTTCTCCATGGGGATGGCAGGCGAGTCGTCCTTGATCAACGACGGCTGCGCCGGCCGGTAGAGGTCGCCAATCATCGTCTCGCGTCCACCCCTTGCGGTGCCGTCCAGTGCCTCGAGCTGGCCGTTGGCCGATGAAATCCCCGGCGCGTTCTTGATGCCCGTTCCGGAGCGAATGGCCGCCGCGGCTTCGTCCAGCGTGGCGCCGGACTGCATTGCGAGCGTGTGCAGGGGCATGATGATTTCAATATTCTCATCGCTCTGCAGCTTCGCTTCAAGCGCTTCGGTGATTTCCTTGTTCGTGGCGTTGGTCGATACCTGGAGCTCGGAATAGAGGAGCGGCGTGAGGTGGGCGCGGTCGAGCTTGCCGGCGGACTGAAGCGCCACGACGGCATCGAAATGCCTCATCACACGCGCACCGAGAATTGCGGACTGGGCGATTTCCGAGTCTTTTTCGGGCATCTGATTGCCGGCGGGGAGTTTATGGTAAGCGTCAAATACGGCGTAGAGGACGGTGCGCTTCTCCGGCGGAATCTGCGCGAGCGAGTTTGCGAAGGAAATCGTGTAGTTCCGCCCGATGAAGCGCATCGCCGGGTTGTTTCTCATCCCGAAAACATCCTCGGGGTTTTCCGCATCGAGCGGGATTTTGGAATTGACCGCGATCTCCTCCATCAGGAACTTCAACGCGGAAACAGCGGATTTGCGGTTGCATACTCCGGCCATGAAATTGCGCTTGGTCGGCGTATCGAACTTGCCGGCCTCGTAGTCGTCATGGAGGTTGTCGAACCATCCGGCGAACTTGTCCATGAGCGCAAGGCCCTTCTTGAAGTTCTCCGCGTTCAGGGTGAAGCGTCCACCGCAGTCGAAGAGGCGGCGCGCCTTCGAGTTCGGGTCGAGCGCGGCGGCCTCAGCCTCCGCATCGGTGCAGCCAGTCGCTTGCTGGTAGAGGTGGGCGGTGCGTGCGAGCTTCGGCAACTCGGAGGCCACGTAACCCATCGACGTCGCCTTGCCGACGCTCGCAGAGTCCATGAACTTGCCGCCGCCGAGCATGTTGACCGCCGTCGCCACGAGCTTGATGCGGCGGGCGGTGAGCGGCTTGCCCTTGCCGAAGTCCTCGAGCTTCATGTTGTCGCGCACGAGCTCCGGGATGAACTTCTCGCCGCCGAACATGTCCGCGACCGTCTTGAGGAAAAGGTCGCGCACCCGGTCGTTCGCCGTCTTCATCTCGGACGTGCGCAAAAACGACGCGAACGTGCCCTTGTAGTCGCCTGCCGGAGCGCCTTCGAAGCGGACAACGGTATCCGCGCCCTTGACGCCCTTCGTGTCGTAGGCCTTGTTCGCGAAATCGACGAACTTCTGGAAATTCGCACTATAGTTTGAGTTGATCTGCGTCGGCATTATATTGCTCCTTGATGAAGGTTGATTTTTAGTGACTGTTACACCCTGTATACACGCGAGGCACAAAAAGGTTACACGTGAAAATAACCGCTTGAAAGCATGTCGTGGTGAGAGTCGCCATCTGGTGCGGGCGCCACATCCTGCTTTTGCGTGGCTTCCGCCGTACGCAGGCCAGCGAGTGCCTTGCGCCAGTTCTCCGTCTGGTTGACGAGCGATTCCAGGCCGGCGGCGAGGGATTCGACATCCGTCAGCGCCAACGGGAACGGACGTACGAGAGCGTAGGCATGCGTTTCCGGGTTCTGGCAGAGCGTCGCGCCATCCGTGCCGCGCAAGAGGAAGTTGGCCTGCAGCATCATCGCGCCGAACGCGCCGTTCGCATCGGGCGGCGGATGCCCGATCTCGGCGCAGGCGAACAGGCTACGCGCCTTAGGATCGTCCAGCAGCTCCACGCGGACGCCGTCGACGTCTAGCTCCGCCGCGCCGTCCGCGCCGTCAAGCCCTTTCACTCCGTATTTTGCGGCAAACGCCGCGAGTAATTCTTTGAATTCCATATCAGTTCCTTCGGTTGAATTGTTGCATCGCCGCGTATTATACCAAAATACGCGCACTTGTGCTGGAAAACGGCGGGAAAGGCTACAGTCCCGGTATTTATTACCGTTCTGCAACCGTGGCGAACTCCGCGCGCTTCTTCGTGTAGTAGTCCCAGAAGGCGCGTTCCTGCTCGTTCCACGTGGCGCCCTCCTCGTAGTCGCCGCAGAACGGGACGCAGAGATCGACCCAGCATGCGAGTACGCGCTTCTCCGCGTCGGTGATCCCCTTGGCGTGGCCCTTGTCGAGACGTTCCGTGAAGAGGCGGCTCGTGCGCGAGCCGTACTTGAGCGGCGGGATCAGCGTCGGCTCGGACGCCGAACTCACCCAGTTCACGTACCCGTTCTTCGCGTAGGGATCGGCCACCCAACGTCCGTTCTTGTCTTTCATGTTGCCGTTGAGGTATTTGGGCTCCAGCTGATGCGGTATGGCGAGATGGTTGAATGGCGGCGAAACGCGCCGCGCCTGCGTGAGCGACAGGTACGCGCGCGACCAGTCGCGGCACGAAAGCTGGTCGCGCACCGGCTTGCCCGTGAGGTCGGGGATCCCCGCGTTGCTGTGCGGACTGTGGCAGCGGACGCACCGGCGTTCGAGGATCGGCTGGACGTCCTTCGCGAAACTGAACCCGCGCGTCGGGAGCTTCACCTCCGCGACCGCGTCCAGCGCGGCGGCCTTCGCGGCCTTGAAGTCCGGCGCGGTGTTCGCCGACTCATGGCATCCCACGCAGCTCGCCGTCTCGCCGGGCTGCAGGACGGTCCAGCTCCGCATCGTCTGCACCATGCGTCCGTTCTCGTCGAGCAGCTGGAAGTAGATCGGCGTCCGCACAGGAGCCTTGAACGCGACAGAGCCGTCATCCGCCACGGGCACTTCGCCCAGTACGCGCTTGACGTCCCACGTGCAGTTGCCAAGCGCGGGCGGAGTGGACGAAATGCCCCCGCCGCCGGGGCCGCCGTTGCTGTTGTACCCGATTCCCGCCTGACGGAAGTCGAGCGACACCACGCGCATCGACTTGACGGTTCCCCGCTTGACGCCCTTCATCGCCTCGCCGACGTACACATCCTGCACCGCCACCATCCCGGTCTTCAGCGTCTCGTCCGGACGGACGGACGCGACATTCGGAAGCGTCCGCGCGCACACGGGCACGGGCCGTCCGCACGGCGGCTTGCCGTCCTGCGCGACGAGGAGTTCGCGTGCGCCGTCAACGTCCGTCCAATACAGCGCAAGCTGCGCCTTCTGGTCGCGGGAGATCGGCCGCCCCTTCTTGTCACGCCGCCATCCCAGCGGCAGATACGACAGCACCACGTCGCGCTCCGTGACGGGATACGGATATGCGGCGATGCTCCCGTGCTGGCCGTCAATGTCCACGCCCTTGCGCGCCTTCGCGCGGCGGAGGGGCGCGAGCTGCCACGCGCCGTCCGCCTCCTCGCGCCCCTCGCGCGGATCGAACCGCATCAGCTCGCCCGGCTGGGCCGTGTGGTGTCCGGTGCAGACGCCGAAGAAAAGCGGACTCCCCGGCACGGCGCGCGCGTGGACGAGCGACGTCGGAAACCACGAGTTGCCGCCGTAGAGTGCCCGCTGGTTCGTGCCGTCGGCGTTCATTGAGAAAAGCGGCTGCGGGAACATCTGCGAGCGGTCGTTGTAGTCCCAGCGGGTGTACAGGACCCGTCCGTCCCACGCGAGCGTGGGATAGTTGTCGTGGACCTGATCGAACGTGATGCGCGTGATGTTCGAGCCGTCCGCCTCGCAGCGGTAGAGGTTGCTCACCTCGTTGCGCAGCACGCAGTCCACGACCTGGATGCAGCGCGTCGAGTTGAAGAGGATGCGTCCGTCAGGGAGGTAGCAACCCTCGTAGTCGGCGACGGCCTTGCCATACGTAAGTTGGCGCACGCTGCGATCGGCGAGCGTCATTTCGTAGAGATGGAAGTCGTCATCCTTCTCACTCGCCTTGAACGAGTAGAGGATGCGCGTTCCGTCCGGCGAGACGTCCACGTCGCGGAAACACCCTTCCGCAGATTCGAGGATGACCGTCTCCTTCCACAGCCCCGAGGGATTGTATTCCGCCATGCAGAGGGACGATCCGATCGCGGCGTAGTTGTGCCATCCCTTCGCGTCGCTCAGCGCCTCCGTGTACGCATAGTGGCTTCCGCCCATGACGTAGTGTCGGCAATAGACCCACTTCTTCGCGATCGCGGCAACGGGCGCGAGACGCCTCTCGCGCCGCGCAAGCATCTCCGCCCGCCACGACTCGTGCGAAACGCCATTCGTCGCAGCCACGCCGTCCTGCGCGATCCAGTCCGCGTCAAGCTCGTCCGCGGCGGACATCGCCGCCACAAGCACACATGACGTCAAGCATATTCTGGTTATCATTGCAACGCCGTAAGGGATCTGAAGCGGTTTTCTTTCCATGGCAGGAATTATAGCACAATCATCCCCGAAAAGCCAAGGACAAAGGACAGAGGACAAAAGACAAAGGATGGAGGACTCTGGACTTTAGACCGGTAGGTCGGTCGCCCCGCGACCGCCGCCTGTTCATTACACCTCTTCGCTCAGCACGCACTCGCCGCCGTGGAACACGAGGACGAGGCGGTGGAGCGCAACGCACGGAAGAGCCGCACCGTCGTGAAGCGGCGAGAGCGCCGCTTCCCCGAGCGTCGTCCCCTTCGGGGAAGCGACACTCTTGTCGCTTCCCGCTGCGGCGCCGATATGCCACTCGGCAATAAGCGCAGGGTCTGCGGAATACTGGTCGAGCTGGACGATGGCCTCTGCCTTGATCTTCTCAAGCTGCTCCTTCGTCGGCGCGGGGTCGCCCGCCTTCACGTACTTCATCTCGATGAGCGCCGCGTGGGCGATCTCCGGCCAGCGAAGAAGCTGCGGCTCGAGCGCGATGTCGTAGAACCCGCCGCCAGCCTCGCGCTCGTGCTTCACGAAGTACGGCCCGCCGGAGGCGACCAGAAGCGCGACGAGCGTGGACTGCACCACCTTCTCGCCCTCCACCGTGTCGCGCACCGCGAAGTTCTCCTTCACGATCGAGGAGAGGACTCCGACAAAACCGCGCCATTCCCCCTTCTCGGCGAAGTCGCACAGCCCGTCGTTGATGTCGAATACCCGCTCGTCGATCTTGTGGACGTCTGAGTAGGCCGCGGGAATCATCTTCGCGGCAAGTTCCTTCAGGGTTTCGTTTGGGATGCCAAACGTCATCTTGCCGAACTTCTCGCCCGTAATCGTCGTGATGCCGAACCAGTAGAGGAGCGAGGTGAAGTTCTCCTTCTCTGATATCTCACGTGCCTGAAACGACTTTACGAGACGCTCGGTGAGCTGTCCTCCCGCAAGCAAGTTCTCAAGCACGTGGAAATTGCCGTTCAAACGGCGCTCCGCCGTGACGAGATGCCGAATCTTCGCGTAGTCCGTGCGCAGGTTCTCGTCGATGAGCTCGTTGGGGAACTGCTTCGTCTGCCAAAGGAAGTTGAAGAACGCAAGGACGACCGTCGTGTTCGCGACGGCGGGGGCTGACGCGCTGCCGAAACGGTAGTTGTCGTACCACCTGATCGCGGTGTCGTACGCCTTCTCCGCGTCGAAGCCGCAATGCACGGCGTAGTAGTCCGTGATGGCGCGGAGGTCGTCATGGCGGAATCCCGTGAAGTCGGCATACTGCGGCATGAGCGAGATGTTCGTGCCGATGTTGAAGCCGCTCGTCACGTCGTCCATCGTCACGGGGGAGACGCCCGTGATGAAGAGGCGCGTCACGGGTGCTTCCGTGCCGGTCGTTGCGGATTTCAGTTCGGTGAAAAACTGCTTGAAGAATCCGTCGCCATGGCAAAGCTCGTTGTATGCCTTCTCGCCGCTTTCCGCGAGAATCGTGTTAGTGAAGTTGTCGTACTCGTCAATGATGACGTAGAGCTTATGTCCTGTCCCCTTGAGCCCCAGGTAGATCTGCGCCAGCTTTTTTCCGCTGTCGGGAGCGCTCAGGATGCGATCGGCGAGTTCGCCGGTGATGACGTCCCTGTATCTTCGCGCGAACGTGTCGCACTGGAGAGCCGCCTTGTAGTCGAAGTCCGACTGCACCTTGCCGACCTCCTTTGCGATCGAGGCAAAGTCGAATCGCAAGATCAGGTAACTGCCACGCTCCTCCGTCGGAGCCGCGCCGATGTCGGTTCCCGCGAAGAACTCGTCGAACCTGTCGGCGTACTGCAAATCGTAATACGCCTCGAGGATAGAGGTCAGGAGCGACTTCCCGAACCTGCGCGGACGCAGGAACACGGCGTAACGCGTCGCCTCGAGGTCGCGGATCTTAGCGGTGCGATCAATGAACCAGGCGTTCGCCTTGCGCAATTCGGCATAGTCCGCCACGCCGTAGAGTATGGGCCTTGTCTTTTCCACGGCGCGCATTATACCAAAAATACCCGCCTCTGTGCGAAACCTCTTTTGGAGATTTTTTCAACCGCCTACTGATTTGGTCAAAGTCCCGATTTGACGGCGCATGGGGGTTTTGCTAAACTGGCTGCCGCAATGAATGAAGCAATTGACACCTCGAAAAAAGATGTGCTTGGAACCCTGCCGCCGTCGCTGGCGCGGTTCCAGGCGTTTCACGACGCCTATCTGGGGCGCATCCTCGCGGACACCGCGCACTTCGACCGGCGGCTGCTGGAGGTCGTGCGGCATTTTCTCAAGGTATTCGCCGATGCGGGCAAGCCGTGCATCCGCGTGAGGGAGCGCGACTTGTCCGCGATACTGGACGACGACCGCGTCAAGGAAATGGTCGAACTCGGACACGGAACGACCAACGGAGGGCCGTCCGTCCGAAAGGATGTGGTCGCGGCGGCATTCGACGCGGACGTCGCGAATCTTGCGCCCGACCAGTTCCCGAAGTACGGCTACCTTGGACCCGACTCCGCGATGATGGACATGGTGCAGTGCAGCGACCTCGGATTCCACTACGGGAACGTGCGTTTCGTCCTGCGGCGCGAGACGATGGCGGCGCGCACGACCTTGTGCATGGGGAACGGCGTGAATTTCGGCTGCTTCTATTTCAAGGTGCCGACTTGGCTGGAACATCCCGAGCCTACGTGCTTCCTCTCACTCTCCCACCACGTCGATCTAATGAAAGGCGGCGTTCCCATGGGAAAGGGTCCCGCCCACCCAGAACAGGCGATGACGATGTTTGCGGTGGCATGTTTGAAGGGAATGCTGACGAAAGAGAATTTCCACACGATCGGGGACGTCTTCGAGGGAGCGCACGGCTTTGAATTCTTCGAGCTCCACTACCATGGGCATCTGGTCGTGTCCAGGGACGTGGAACGGGTGGATATTTGCCGCTGGACTGATGAAACGCCCGAGATATTCAAGGCGGTCAAGCCGCGTTTCGACCGCCTTGGAATCCCGTGCAACCTCGTCTGAGAGGTTCTCCCATTTGTATTGGTGGCAATGGTGGCATTTGTGAACAATTGAGATTTGTGAA
>CAMKJU010000007.1 GCA_946413265.1 uncultured Lentisphaerota bacterium | reverse complement strand
CAATCCAATCCGAATCTGCGAGTGGAATGTTCGGTGGACAACGAACCCCTTGTCATGTACATCAGATAAAGGCGCGACCTTTTCGATGAAATTCTTCGGCATGGAATCTGACGATTTTGCTGTCGATTTTGCTATAATACCAATCACACCGCAATTGGTGTGACTGGACATCAGCACCGGGGAATCTATTTGCGGCCGGCGGTGCGTCCGTTCTGCGTGACGATGATCGGGCGGCCCGTTTCACGCGTCTGCGTGATGTATCCCGCTAGGTTCGAGCGGAACTCGCTGAGAGGAAGAATATCCTCGTTTGCCTTGAAATTGTACATGGTCGGCTCCTTTCTTGGTGAAGGTGCGATTTTTGTACAAAATTCGGTATGGCGTGTCAAGGAGGCCCGCAATTCCGGCGCGCTCGATGATCGCGTGTGGCGCGCTCGGATCACTCCAGCCAGAATTCTGCTACGTTTGCGGAAAAATCTTCCGCGTTGTTTTGTGCAGATGCGAGTTTGTCGCATCTGTTGCGTTTATTGTTTTTGAGGGTTGTGAAAATTGTCCGAGAAAGGAAGTGAAGAAATGGATGAGAGCAAGACTGGATATGGTGTGACGCACACGTTGAGTGAAACCGCAGAATTGTTAGGGACATCCCGCGAGCGGGTGCGGCAGATCGAGAAAAAGGCGCTGGAAAAGGTGCGGATGCAACTGAAGTTGCGTTTCGGCATTATGACTTTGTCGGCAATTCTCGGATAAGGATAAAGATTTCAAATGGAATGCCGCTTGCAAAAGTAAACGTGGGTTTGCAGAGGTAAATGAGGGTTTGAGGTCTTGAAATACAATTACTATTTCAAAAGAGGTCGCAGTGCGCGCGCCGGACGTGCAAAAACACACATCATTTGGAATCCTTGTCCGACTCCCGGATCACGAACCACGAAACGCCCTTTTATGGTATACTCTGCGGCATGCAGAGAATCGGCATCTTCGGCGGGAGCTTCAATCCCGTCCATTCGGGCCACCTGGGCATCGCCCGGCGGGCCGTGGAGGAGCTGTCCCTCGACTGGCTGCTGTTCGTGCCCGCGAAGGTCAATCCGTTCAAGGTGGCGGACGGCGCCGTCGCGGGGGGGCTTTCCGACGCCCGGCGCTGGGAGCTCGTGCGACTCGTCGCCGGCCTGGACCCGCGCTTTGAGGCGTGGAACTTCGAGATTCGTCAACCTTCGGGACCCACATACGCGATTGACACGGTTCGTGCCGCCGAGGCACGGTTCCCCGGCGCGGCGTTCTACTACATCATCGGGGAAGACAATGTGGCGGATCTTCCGAAATGGAAGGACGTGGAGCTGCTGCACCAGAAATGCACGTTCGTACCATATCCGCGCACGCGCGAGTCCTCCACCGAGATTCGCCGCCGCCTGCTCGCGGGCGAACCCGTCGACGACCTTGTGCCACCGTGCGTAGCCGCCGCCCTTGGCGGAGCGTGATACATGACCTTCAAATGAAATGGAAAGGAAGTAAATGATGAAACGATTAATGTGGATTGTGACTGCGTTCGCCGCAGCGGAGTGCGTGGCGGCGGTGTCGATGCCGCGCGTGTTCGGGGACAACATGGTACTCCAGCAGGGGCAGCCCGTGCCCGTGTGGGGCAAGGCCGCACCGGGCGAGAAGGTGTCCGTGTCGTTCGCGGGGCAGACGGCTACGACCACCGCCGACGCTCAGGGCAAGTGGAGCCTCAAGCTCGCGCCGCTGAGGGCGTGCGCCGAAGGCGCCGAGTTCCGCGTGATGGGCGAAAACACACTCGCGTTCAAGAACGTGGTCGTGGGCGAGGTGTGGTTCTGCGCGGGACAGAGCAACATGGAGTTCACCATGAGTTCACGCCGGAAGGTGAAGAACTGGGAGAAGGAAGTGGCTGCTGCGAACTGGCCACTTATCCGACACTTCAACGTGGCACACAAAATCTCCAAGGTCCCGCTTGACGACGTAGAGGCCGCGTGGGTCGCGACGACGCCCGAAACGATCCCGCCGCAGAGCGCCGTGGCGTTCTTCTTCGGCGAAACCCTCCACAAGACGCTCAAGGTGCCCGTTGGCCTCATCAACTCCTCGTGGGGCGGTACCGGCATCGAGCCGTGGACGCCCGCCGGACATCCCGACGACCTCTGGATGCTTCAGAATCTCGGCAAGTGGAACCGTCCGCAGGACGTCCCCACCGTGCTCTGGAACGGCATGGTGTCGGGACTCGTGCCGTTCGCCATCAAGGGTGCGATCTGGTACCAGGGCTGCCACAACATGCGCGACGGCGCCGTCTACACCGACAAGACCGTATCGCTCGTGCGGGGTTGGCGTCGCGAATGGGGTCAGGGCGACTTCCCGTACTTCCTCGTGCAGCTCGCGCCCTACAAGTACAACAACGCGAAAGACACCTCCCTCGCCCTCATGCAGGAGGCGCAGGCGCGCG
This sequence comes from uncultured Lentisphaerota bacterium, assembly GCA_946413265.1. GTDB lineage: Bacteria > Verrucomicrobiota > Kiritimatiellia > RFP12 > UBA1067 > RUG572. The sequence continues at coordinate 74,999 of CAMKJU010000007.1, read as the reverse complement.
TGCCGGAGAAGGTGCCGAACAGCGGCTACACCGTGATCAACGACGTGGGCGACGTGAACGACATCCATCCCACCGACAAGCGCACCGTCGGGATGCGCATGGCCGACCAGGCGCTCGACCGCGTGTACGGCACGTTCACGCGCCCGTGGCGCACGCCCACGCTGAAGGGCTACAAGGTGGAAGGGAACGCGCTACGCGTGTCCCTTGCCGACGCCGAGGGCCTCAAGACGCGCGACGGCCTGCCACCCAACGAGTTCGAGGTACGCGGTATCTGCGGTGCGTGGGTGCCCGCACAGGCGAAGATCGATGGTTCGGACATCGTGCTGACGGCCACCGGCGTGGAGGTGCCGCTCGCCATGCGCTTCGCCCCCTACAACGGCTCGACGCCGAATCTCGTAAACGGCGCGGGCCTGCCCGTTGGCCCGTTACGCTGCGGCGCGCCCGTGCCGATGGGCGCGGCGGAAATGCTGCCCGAGCTGAAGGGCATGACGTGCGTGCAGCGCTATGACATCCCGGAGAAGTGCGACTTCACGCGCACTCCGCCGCAGACCCTCGCCACGAAGAACGGCGTGACACGCGTCGCCTACCTCCTCGAACTCCAGGACAAGAACGATAACACGTCGTTCGCGCTCGCGGCGATGGACGCGTTCGCCTCTTCGAGCGACGACCTCGTCCTCACGGACAAGCCGGGCGCACGCCTCTACCGCCAGCCCGTCGCCAACCTCACCGTGCGCACGAACGTCTCGTCCGTCAAGCCCTTGACCAACTCGCCAAACGGCTTCATCGAGTTCTACAACAGCTCCTACATGTCCAAGCGCTCGGCCACGCCGGCGGGCGGTGACGACAAGACGCACGACTTCAACGACACGCCCACCAATCCGTCAAAGTTCGGGTACGGCTGCCTGCAGGTACACGACCTCGCGGCGAAGAAGACGATCTTCTCCTTCAACCACTTCAACAACGCGCGCGTGGCCTGCGACGTGGGCATCGGCCCGGCACCGACCCGGCACCCCGACTGGACGTTCTCCGCGAACGCCGGCGCGTACAAGGCCCGCCGGATCTCCGTGTGGGTGAAGTGAGCCATTGAATCGGTCGAGTGCAGGTGTGTACTGTGGGGTACAATTGTCGGCACGAGACGAAAATTTTTGGTATAATACGTGCCGATGGAAAACGAGGAACGTAGAATCAAGGTGCCCACGACGGGTGTGTTCGACTTTCCGAACTTGATACTCGGAGGGAAGGGAAAGTACGTCGATAAGACGGATCTTCTGTACCAACTTGCGAACGATGCGGACCAGCAGCTCTTCATCTCGCGTCCGCGGCGGTTCGGCAAGTCGCTCATGCTCTCGACCTTGAAGGCGATGTTCGAGTGCCGCCGCGAGCTGTTCAAGGGGCTTGCCATCGACAAGTTGCCGTGGGAGTGGGACAAGCCGTTTCCGGTCGTGTCCTTCACGATGTCCTCCGCCGCAGGTTCGACGTACGAGAAGTTCACCAGCAACCTGCGTTCGCTCGTGGAGGATCTTGCGTCCGAACACGGAGTTCCGTTCGACAAGGGCAAAACTACAGAAAAGAACTTTGAGGATTTCCTGAAGGCGGCCGCAGCGAAGTCTCCGACCAGGCAAATAGTCGTCCTCATCGACGAGTACGACGAGCCGGTCGCGAAATTCCTTAACGACATCACCACGCTGAACAGGGGGCGCTCCGACCTCCACGACTTCTATGAGAAGCTCAAGGTCAACTCAGGATCGATACGGTTCCTGATGATGACAGGCGTCACGAAGCTGACGAAGCTTTCTGTGTTTTCGGGGATGAACCATCTCAAGGACCGGTCGATGGACGAGCGTTTCGCGACGCTCCTAGGCTACACGCCGGATGAGCTGGACGGCGCGTTGCGCGAGAACGTCGAGGCGTTCGGAGAGAAAAACGGCATGGATTTCAAGGCGGCTAAGGCTGCGCTCCTCTCGTGGTACGACGGCTACAGGTTTTCGCCGCGGTCTGAGGCGCGGGTCTGCAATCCAGTCTCGCTCGGCAGTGCACTTGAGAGTGGCGAATTGAAGGGCTACTGGGAGACCACCGGCAGAACGACGCTCATCATCAACCGCATGGCGAATGCGGGGAAACTGCCTGCGGATCTCGAAAACGTTCCCGCGCGTCCGCTGACGCTCGACGTGTGCGATGCGGAGACGCTGCCAATGGTGTCGCTGCTGTATCAAGGCGGGTATCTCACGATCAAGGACGTCAAGCGAGGCGATCCCACGAAGGACGAGACGGACAGCTACGTTCTTGCGCCGCCGAACCTTGAAGTGCGCGAGGCGCTTTTTGAAGGCTATCTATCTCAGGCAATGGGGCTTGACGAGGATCCGTTCAACGCGCTTGTCGATAAGGCAAAGCGCCTGATTGCCTCCGGCGACATCGCGGAGGTCGTTGAGACGATGCTCTTCTCGCTCTACGCACAGATCCCGCCGGACTGGCGGATCAAGGACGAGGCGGAGGCGAAGCGGTACTTCCAGTTGTTCTTCGCGATGCTCGGGGCGAATCCCGCGCCGGAGTTCCCGTCGGCGCGCGGTTACGCCGACGCGGTCGTTGAGCGGCCATCCGCCGTGTATGTACTCGAGTTCAAGTACGATGAATCGTCAGAAGCGGCGATCAAGCAAATACGCGATCGCGGCTACGCGGACAAGTGGATCGGCGGTGAGCGCCCCGTGACGCTCGTCGGCATCAACTTCAACCCGAAGAAGCGCAACATCGACATGCCGATCATCGAGAAAGAGTGTAAAGTGTAAAATGTAAAGTGTAAACTTGGAACTGATGATTGATGGGAAGGAAACGATGGAGATTGCAAAAACTTGTTGTTGTACGCTTGCTGTCATTCTCTGCATGGCGGCGGATGCGCAGACGTGCACCTCTCCCAATGTGGTCACCTACGAGGAGTTCGGCGCCGTTGGCGACGGCAAGACGGACGACCAGAAGGCCATCGTCGCCGCGCACGCGGCGGCGAACAAAAGGAGATTACCCGTGCGGGCGGGCGATGGCAAGACGTACTACATCGGCGGCGGCGCGAAGGTGGCCGTCATCAAGACGGACGTCGACTTCGGCACGGCGAAGTTCGTGATCGACGACCGCAACCTTGAAAACGTCAAGGTGCCGGTGTTCCGCGTGGATCCGACGGCGCGTTCGTTCGAGGTGAAGGGCGTGAAGACGCTTGTGCGCGGACAGTCCCGCCTTGGCGTGTCCCTGCCCGGTCCCTGTCTCGTGGAGGCCGTGAACGGGAATGTGCGCCAGTACATCCGCTACGGGCTGAACCAGAACAAGGGCTCGCCGCAGAAGGAGGTGTTCCTCGTCGCGGCGGACGGAACCGTCGATCCCGCTACGCCAATCGTCTGGGACTACGCGGAGGTCACGCGCCTCACGGCGCATCCCGTGGACGCGAAGACGCTCACGATCAAGGGCGGACGCTTCACGACAATCGCCAACCAGGCGGAGTCCACGTACAACTACCACGCGCGCGGCATCGCCGTACGCCGTTCGAACGTGCGCATCGAGGGCCTGCGCCACGACGTGACGGGCGAGGGCGACCATGGTGCGCCGTACGGGAGCTTCGTGGGCGCCTCGTACAGCGCCAACGTCCTTGTGACGAATTGCGTGTTCACCGCGCACAAGACCTACCGCACGATCGGCGCCGCCGGCAAGCCCGTGAGCATGGGGTCGTACGACATCTCCGCCAACAACTCGGTCAACGTCTCCTTCGTCAACTGCCGCCAGACGACCGACATCAACGACGGACGCTACTGGGGCATCTTCGGCTCGAACTACTGCAAGAACCTGCTCTACGACGGCTGCACGTTCTCGCGCTTCGACGCGCACATGGGCGTTGCGAACGCGACGGTCCGCAACTGCGAGCTCGGCTACATGGGCATCAACGCGATTGGCTTCGGCACGTTCCTCGTGGAGAACACCACGGTGCGTAGCCGTTCGTTCTTCAACCTGCGCAGCGACTATGGCAGCACCTGGAGGGGCGACTTCATCGTGCGCAACTGCACGTTCGTGCCGAGCGGTGGGAAAAAGGCCGCCAGCGCGCTCGTCCACGGCGTCAGCACGGATCGGCACGACTTCGGCTACGAGTGCCATGCACCGCGACGGATCGTGTTCGACGGTCTCACGATCGACGACTCCAGGCATCCCGAGAAGTACGACGGACCGTTCGTGTTCTCGATGTTCAACCCGAAGAACACGAGCGCCGACTACGTGGAGAAACATCCCTATCACGTCACGGAAGAAGTGGTCCTCAAGAACGTGACCACCGCGAGCGGCAAGCCCGTGAACCTAAGCCCGAACAAGTACATGTTTCGCAACGTGAAGGTCGAGATTAAAAACACCAAATCGGAGAAGTTGAAATGAGGGGTGCCATTTGGTATAATCGCCGCATGAAAAATAGTTCTATCCTTCTGTGTGCCGTTCTCTCGCTTAATGCGGGGGCTGCGGAGTTTTTTGTGGCAACCGATGGCTGCGACAAGGCGGATGGCTCGTCCGCGAAACCGTGGCGCACCATCCAGCGGGCGGCGGACGTCGCGAAGGCTGGCGACGTGGTGACGATTCGCGGCGGCACGTACCGCGAATGGGTGAAACCCGCGAACGCAGGGCACGCGGGTGCGCCGATCACCTACCAGGCGGCGAAGGGCGAGAAGGTCGTCGTAACCGGCGCCGATCCCGTCAGGGGCTGGACGAAGCGTCCCGACGGACTCTGGACCGTTCGCCTGCGCTACGATTCTTTCGGCGGCCTCAATCCCTTCACCGACTTCATCTACGGCGACTGGTTCGGCAGCGGCGGACGGCAGCGCTTCCGCACGCGCCTCATCCAGGACGGCAAGCCGCTTGAGCTCCACACCCGCGACCTCATCCTCGGCCACGGTGGCGCGGCCGAGCGCGCGCTCGTGAACATCGCCGGCATCACCTCCGGCACGCGCACCGTGCCGGGCGATTCCGCCGCCGCGAAGAGCCCGAACGTGAGGCCCGGCTACCAGACGAAGTGGGGCATGGAGCTCGGCTGGATCTACGACAAGTCAACGATCCTCTACAAGGGCTTCGACCTCTCAACGCCCGTCGCGCGCCGTCTCAAGATCCACTTCTCGAGCATGTCGTTCAAGTCGCTGGTCGAGATCTGCGACGCGGCGAAGCCCGAGAAGCCGCTCGCGACGGTTCGCCCGCCCATCACGGGCGACTGGAGAAAGTACGACACGATCGAGGTGACGCTGCCCGACTCCGCCGCCGGCGTGAAGGACCTGCTCTTCCGCGTGCGCGATGCGGACGTCGTGGGGCGTCCGATGAACCTTGCCGGACTGGTCAAGCCGGGCAACGCCGTCCTGGTCAAGGGCATGGTGTACGGCACGATCGTCGCCGCGTTCGAGAAGGACCCGAACGTCTGCGTGCCCGAGCTGATCGTGCGCCCGGCGTGCTTCTACCCCGTCGTCGAGCATCGTGACTACATCACGCTTCGCGGCATTACCTTCGTCAACGCCGGACCCAACTGGGCACCGCCGACGAGCGAGCAGGTGGGAATCGTGGGCACCAACTGGAGCAAGGGCTGGGTGATCGAGGACTGCGAGGTGTCCGGCACGGAGTGCAGCGGCATCACGCTCGGCAAGTACGGCGACGAGTTCGACAACGTCGGCCCGACCGCCGCAAACTACCACAACACGATCATGCGTTCGATCTCGAACGGACTCGACCGCGTGGGACACCACCTCGTCCGCCGCTGCCGCATCACCGACTGCGGCCAGGCGGGAATCTGCGGCTCGCTCGGCGCGGTGTTCTCCACGATCGACGACTGCGACATTTCCTACTGCCACTGGAAGAAACCGTACGGCGGCGCGGAGATGGCCGGCATCAAGATCCACGCGGCGGTCGATTTCACGATCTCCAACTGCCGCATCCACCACTGCGGCGACATCGGCGGCATCTGGCTCGACTGGATGGCGCAGGGCGCGCGCATCGTCGGCAACAGGATGTGGGCGAACAAGCGCGACCTCTTCTTCGAGGTGGACCACGGCCCGATCCTCGTGGAGGGCAATGACCTTCTCTCCGACATGGCGCTCATGGCCTATTCGCAGGGCGCGGCGTTTGTGGGCAACCGCATGCGCGGAAAGTACCACTACCACAACGACAAGCGCCGTACGCCGATTTTCAAGCCGCATTCCGTCACGCTCGACTCGCTCGACGAAGTTGAATGCGGCCAGGGCGCGTTCGTCTTCATCAACAACATCCTCGGCAACGACCCGCGCTTCGCGAAGGAGGCGCATCCAAGCCGCTACGAGGACAACTGGATGATTCCCGCCGCGAACTGGAAGGTCGACGAGACGACGGGCGAATGCACCCTGACACCGCCGCCCGACGCGACGAAGCCCGAATTCAAGCTGGTCGACGCGCAACGCCTCGGCAAGCCGCCGTTCGTCGACCAGGCATTCCCCGAGCCGACTAAGCTTCCGTTGCCGACAACGGATAAACATTCCCCGTAACGAATATGACAAGACGTGTGGCGCTATGAAAAAGATTCCATTTGTGCTTCTTGCAGCTTTAGTCGCGTCTTCTGCGTTTTCCGGCGCGCCGCCGGCGCTCAAGGCCGGCGAGCCTGATGTGCTGCAGGATGCCGTGCTGTGGCTGGACGCGGACTATTACAGGCCATTGACCTGGGATTGGGAGATGGAGAGATGGGATGCGCGTGGCGGATGCCTGATGGGCAACTCAGTGAGCCATAACGCGCGTCCGCCCATTCTGCGCAAGGACAAGGACGGGCGCCCATACGTCGATTTCGGCAAGTACTCCAGCGGACGCGACATTACGTTTTTCCGTTTCACCGACATCCGTACGGTGTTTGTCGTGGGGAAGTTCGATGCGGACCGCCACTGCCACATCCTCTGCGACAGCAAGGGCTACGACTTCCACCGCGGACCGAACGGCGAGTACGCCTCGCGCGAATGGTCCCCGAAGATCGCCCGCGTCTGGAACGGCACCAATGAGGTGGCGGATATCTACAACGAGTGTCCACCCACCGGCGTGACGCAGGTGTTCTGCGTGGAGACTTCCGCGCCGTGCGCCTGTGACAGCCTCACGATGGACAGGCGGAGCCGCGAGCGGAGCGGCGGACGCGAACTGCGCGAGGTGCTTCTTTTCTGCCGCGTCCTTTCGGACGAGGAGCGCCTTGCGGTTACGCGCCACCTGATCAAGAAGTGGAACGTGAAGACGGTCCCCTCGCCGCGAACCGTGCCCACCGACTGGAAATTCATCCAGCGCGACATCGACAACTGGCACCGAATGCCCACGAACGTGCTGGAAACGTCCGTCAATGCATCCGCCTGCATCCTCCCCGGCGACACGGATCCGCTCGTGGTGGCCCTGCGCCGCACGCGCGCGCTGCTCGACGACCTCTCTGCGTCGGTGGACCTCACTGCCGAACGTACGGAACTCGCCGGTTATGCATTGGATGCGTTCGCCGTATTCGACACGGATTCCCGCATCGCGCTCTTTACACGTGTGATGAACCTCAACCGGCGCATCTCACTCAAGAACCCGCTCCTGAAGGGGATCGACCGCCTGCTCTTCGTCACGCACGAGCCGTGCGGTTTCAACGAGTGGCGCGACGGTTCGCACATGTGCGACCAGTATTACGGTTTCCACGGCACGCAGAACGGCATCTCGCGCGGCGACGGACTGTACATCCTCAAAAACCCGTTTTCGGACAAGCCCGTTGCGCGCAACATCCTCGCGGGCAAGGTGATCGAGTCGGGCGCGTGGAAGGGGCAGACACTCGACGGCTGCGCGATCATCTCGCCGGACATCGACTGGGACGGGAAGCGCATCGCGTTCGCCGCCGTGAAGAACAACAGCAAGCTCGACAAGTGGGAGGACGGCACGTGCTACCACGTGTTCACGTGCAACCTCGACGGCTCGAACCTGCGCCAGCTCACCAGCGGACCGTGGAACGAGTTCGACCCGTGCTGGCTGCCGAACGGACGGATCGCGTTCACATCTGAACGGCGCGGCGGCTACGTGCGCTGCTCGGGAAACCGTCCGGTGCCGTCCTTCACGCTCCACACGATGTTCGATGATGGCACGGACATCGTCCGCCTCTCCCACCACGAGACGAACGAGTGGCACCCGAGCGTGAACAGCGACGGCATGATTGTCTACACGCGCTGGGACTACGTCGATCGCGGTTCCGGCCAGGCGCACCATGCCTGGACGTGTTTCCCCGACGGACGTGACCCGCGCGAGCTGAACGGCAACACGCGCATCAACGCAGATACCACGCCCCGGATGGAGATGAACATCCGACAGATCCCTGGATCGCGCAAGTACGTTTCCACCGCGACGCCCCACCATGGCTGGGCGGCGGGCGCGCTCATTATGATCGACCCCTCGGTGCCGGATGACGGCGAAATGAGCGCCATCCGCCGCATCACGCCGGAGCAGCCGTTCCCCGAAGCCGAGCTCAACAGCGGACGCAACCGCAACAGCGGCGCGTATGCGACGGCGTGGCCGCTCAGCGAGAAGTACTACATCTGCACCTACGACGGCAATGCCAACGGCCTATACAACGTGCCGATGCGCGGCCGCCGCTACGCGATTACGCTCATCGACGTGTTCGGCAACAAGACGCGCCTCTGGGCGCATCCCACGATTTCATGCCTCGATCCAATGCCGCTGATGGCGCGGAAAAGGCCGCCAGTTTTGGCGCACCAAACGCTCGAGGGTAGACCGGAAAGACCGGAAATTCCGGATAATCCGGGAATTCCGGAAAATCCGGAAATTCCGGTTAAGACCGGCGAGATCGGCCTCATCAACGTCTACGACACGCGCATCCCGTTCCCGACGAACGAGACGATCACCGCCCTGCGCGTGTGGCAGCTCTTCCCGAAGGTGAAGCCGCTGCAGCAGAAACCCTGGCTTGGTGCGGAAATCCACCAGACCGGACGCCAGTGCCTCGGCACGGTGCCGGTGGAGGCGGACGGCAGCGCGTACTTCACGGCGCCGGTGGGCGTGCCGATCTTCTTCCAGGCGCTCCGCGCCGACGGTTGCGCCGTGCAGAGCATGCGCAGCGACACCTACCTGCATCCCGGCGAACGGCTTTTGTGCAGCGGCTGCCACGAACCCAAGGAGAATGTGCGGCGTACCGCCCTGACCACGCTTCCCCTCGCGATGCGCCGCGCGCCGAGTGCGATCAAGCCGGGGCCTGACGGTTCCGCGCCGTTCAACTACGTTCGTCTCGTGCAGCCCGTCCTCGATGCGAAGTGTGTCTCGTGCCACGGCGAGAAGCGCAATCCCAAGGCACCCGACCTCCGCGCCGGTGACTGGCGCAAGGACAAGTGGGGCTTCTCGACGAGCTGGAACAACCTTGTCCATCGCACCAATTATTTTGCCTGGGAAATGGTTGAGGAGAAGCGCGTGGACTGGAGATTCTTCACGCCCGCCTACACGGAGCCGGGACGCTATCTCGCGATGAACGCCCCGCTTAGGAAGATGCTCGACGCGGGCCACCACGGCGTGAAGCTCACGCCCGAGGAGCGCGAGCGGCTGATCCTGTGGATGGATTCCAACGGACAGTACATCGCGCACGACCACGACGCTGAGGCCCAGCGCGACGGAAAGATTGTCAAGCCCGTCCTTGAGTAATTGAGTTGCTCGGAAGGCGGATATTCTCGTTGCCAGCGTATCCGGGGTGAGCTTTTAAAACAACTGAATTATCACATCCGTGTGATAATCATGTGATGATTGTGTGAAGATTGTGTGAGGATTATCACACGATGATTTGCTATCATACGTGCATCGGCGCAAGCCGGGAAAGGAATGGCGTATGGAAAGCCAATTTGGAAACCAACCGGGACGGACGGGACAACCGAGACAGCCGGGACGGACGGGACAACCTCATGCATTGGAAGTCTCGGAGGCCCCTGAAGTCACGTTTGCCCTTGCCGGTGGTAGTGCAATGAACCCAACCCGTCCCACCTCAAACAACATCCAAGATGCGCAGTCTGGGCGAATCAATCATGCGACGGAAGTGCCGCAGATTGTGCTACCGCACGGCGGCTACAAGAAACTACTCGTTTATCACAAGAGCGATATCATCTATCAGGGAACCGTCGCTTTCTGTCGTAGGTTTTTGCCGCCGCGTGGCGACCGTACGGTTGATCAGATGACGCAGGCCGCCCGTAGCTGCAAGCAGAACATCGCCGAGGGTAGTGCGGCCAGCGGCACCTCAAAGGAAACCGAAATCAAGCTCACCAATGTCGCCCGCGCCACGCTCGATGAGTTAATCGAAGACTATCTTGACTGGCTCAAGACTCACGGTGCCGTTGAATGGCCCATGGACGACAAGCGGCGCATCGCTGCGCGCGGATATGCCAAGGAACATTCCGACTGGGAGGCCTGGCAGTCACTCCTCGAGACACGTCCAGGAGAGACCGTCGCAAATCTGATGCTTACGCTTTGTCATCAGACGCGCTACATGCTCGACAAGATGATTGCCGTGCAAGAAGAGGATTTCAAGAAACACGGTGGAGTGCGCGAGCGGATGCATGCGGCACGGACTGCGGCAAGAGGCGAAGAATGGGACAAGGGCATCTACTCGCGGCTCTTCGGCGCTCAAGATGCCGTTGCGCTTGCGGCAACTGCGGCCGAAATCAAGCGAAAGGTGGATCGGATGGTATGGTCTATCCGACAGCGAAAGGGCTGGCGGTGAGCTGAGCCCCCGGGACAGCCGGGACAGCCGAGACAACCGGGACAGCCGGGACGGCCGGGACAACCAAGACAACCGGGACAGCCGCATATCTCGGAGGTCTCGGAGGTCCTGGAGGTCTCGGAGGTCCCGGAAGTCTCGGAGGTCCCGGAAGTCTCGGAGGTCCCGGAAGTCCCGGAGGTCCCGGAAGTCTCGGAAGTCCCGGAAGTCTCGGAAGTCCCGGAGGTCCCGGCTGTCCCGGTTGTCCCGGCTGTCCCGGAGGTCCCGCAAGTCCCGAAAAACCTCTTGGAAACTCACCGCCCGCGCCCGTGCTGCCCCCAACTGTGGTATAATAGCGTCCGTGCAGAAGGCGAGTAAGAGATTCGCCTTGTTCGAGAAGGCTTTTGGGGAGGGGACGGATGTCCCGTCCTCTGTCCTTGCTTTGCCTTCGTTCTCCGGGTCGGCCACGGCGTTTGCCGCTGCCGCGCTGGCGCGCGGGGAACGGCGCACGCGGGTCGCGCGCCCGACCGAGGAGGATGCGCCGTTCGTGCTGGTGGTCACACCGGGCATTCCGGAGGCGGATACGGTGGCGGATGACCTGCGCGTGCTGGAAGGTGAAAGCGGCGTACGCTCACTTGCCTTCCCACCGCCGTTGGAGGACGATCCCGCGTCCACGGCCGCACGCCTCAAGGTTTCTGCGGCCCTCGGCGCATGGCGGATGCGTCCGTACCCGCTCGTCGTCGTGGCGCCGAGTGCGGCGCTCCTGACGGGCGTGCCGGACGCCGCAGCCGTGGGGGCCGCGACGATACGCCTTGTGCCAGGTGATGCCGGGAGTGCGTTTTCAAAGGTGCAGGCGAGTTTGTCCGCGGCTGGCTACGAGCGCGCGGGCGAGGTGGCGGCGATGGGACAATACGCCGTTCGCGGCGGCGTGCTGGACGCCTGGTCGCCGGATGCGGCGCGTCCCGTACGCGCGGAGTACTTTGGCGAGGACCTTGAGTCGCTGCGCGAGTTCGACCCCGCGCTTCAGACCTCCGTGAAGAAAATCCCCTCGGCGGAGTTGTCGCCCGTCAGCGTGCCGTCCGGGGAGGAGACGCGTCTCCTCGACATCCTGCCGTCCGGCGCGACGATCCTCTGGGTTGACCACAATTCCTACGTGGACCTCTCCCATTCGCTGTTGCAAAATGCGGACTTCCGCCAGATCTTCACGGGGATGCCTGCGCCGCCGGACGTACCGGAGGGGACGTTCCAGAGTTCGCCGCTGCCGGGGTTCGCGGAACTGAGCGCGGAGTCGGCGCGCAGCCCCGAACTGCTGGAGGCGGCGCGGGGGCGTCTGGAGGCACACCTCGCGGCGGCTACGCGGAATGGGGCGCTCGTGGTGGAGGACGGCGAGCTCGCGGGCGGGTTCGAGGTGCCGGGTCTCGTGGTGGTGACGCGGGGCGACCGCGTGTTCGCGCACCGGCGGCGCGCACCGCGCGCGCAGATGGCGAGCGTGGCGGGGCAGCGTCTTTCCGAGTCGTTCGACATCGAGCCGGGTGAGTACGTGGTTCACGTTGACTACGGTATCGGACGCTTCCTCGGGTCTACCGAGGTCGAGGTGGGCGACACGCGCAGCGAAGTGTTCACGATCGAGTACGCGGACGGCGGCAAGCTGCACGTGCCCGTGACGCACGCGCACCTCCTCTCGCGGTACGTGGGCGTGAAGGGCGAGCAGGTGAAGCTGCACCGTCTCGACGGGCGGCGCTGGACGAAGGACAAGGCGGACGCGCAACGCGCAGTGCAGGATCTTGCGGCGTCCCTCCTCGAAACGCAGGCGCGCCGCGCCGTGGTGCCGGGCTTTGCCTACGACATCAGCGCGCCGGGCGTCACGGAGTTCGAGGCGGCGTTCCCCTACGAGGAGACGGACGACCAGGCGCGTGCGATCGAAGACGTGAAGCGCGACATGGCGCAGACGAAGCCGATGGACCGCCTCGTGTGCGGCGACGCGGGCTATGGCAAGACGGAGGTCGCGATGCGCGCCGCGTTCATCGCCGCGATGAACGGACGCCAGACCGCGCTGCTCGCGCCCACCACGGTGCTTGCGGAACAGCACTACGAGACCTTCCTCGCGCGCTTCGCCGACACGCCCATCCGCATTGAGGCGATGAGCCGCTTCCAAAGTCCCGAGGAGAAGAAAGGCACGCGCGCGCGTCTGCTCTCCGGCGCCACCGACATCGTGATCGGCACGCACGCCATCCTCTCCGACCGCGTGCAGTTCCACGACCTCGGCCTCATCGTCATTGACGAGGAACAGCGTTTCGGCGTGCGCCACAAGGAACACCTCAAGCGTCTGCGCGCCACGGCGGACGTCCTCACGATGAGCGCCACGCCGATTCCGCGTACGCTCTACCTCTCCATGACAGGCGCGCGCGACCTCTCGATCCTGCGCACGCCGCCGCGCGAACGCGTTGCCGTGGAGACGAGGATCGTGCGCGATACGGACGAGACGGTGCGTACCGCAATCACGCGCGAACTCGCGCGCGGCGGGCAGGTCTACTTTCTCTACAACCGCGTCTCGACGATTGGAACGGTGGCGGCGCGTCTGCGCGCGCTCGTACCGGATGCGCGCATCGAGGTGGCACACGGTCAGATGCCGCCCTCCATGCTTTCTGCGAAGATGCAGGCGTTCTCGAAGGGACGCTCGGATGTGCTCCTGTGTACCACGATCGTGGAGAGCGGACTCGACATCCCGCGAGCAAACACGATCCTCGTGGATCGCGCAGACCGCTTCGGGCTCGCCGAGCTTTACCAACTGCGCGGACGCGTGGGACGTTCGGCGCGGCAGGGCTACGCCTACTTCCTCTTGCCCGTTGAAGGTCTCGTGGACGCCGAGGCGCGCGAGCGCCTTGACGCTTTGAAGCGGCACGCGGGACTCGGCGCGGGATTTGGCATCGCGATGCGCGACCTTGAAATCCGCGGCGCGGGAAACCTGCTCGGACGCGAGCAGAGCGGACACATCGCCGCCGTCGGGTTCCAGCTCTACTGTCAGCTCCTCCAGCGCACGGTCGCGCGCCTCAAAGGTGAAAACGTACCAGGCGTGGTGGACGTGACGCTCAACTTCGACTTCCTCGACTTCTCGCCGGGATCGGACGATGCCGACGCGTCGGGTGCGTGTCTGCCCTACGACTACGTGGAGGACGAAGGTCAGCGCATGGACTTCCACCGACGTCTCGCCGAAACCTCCACGCTCAAGGACGTGACGCGTCTGAAGGGCGAACTGGCCGACCGCTACGGAAAGCTCCCGAAGGCGGCGCTGCGTCTCGTGAAGCTCGCGGAGTTGCGCGTGCTGTGCGCGCAGGCGGGCATCCGCCGCATCGACGTACGTAAAGGCCGCGCCGTGTTCTACAAGGCGGACAAGCCAACCCCTGCCTTCGTGGAACAGCTTACCGCCCCCACGCCCGAGAAGCGCTTCGCCGCTCTTGCAAAACGCATCCTCCAATCAGAAGATTGCGGCAAAATGGAATCGTGAATTGGAAGTTATTCCCGTGGACGTAGCGATGGATACAAGAGCGGCGCTGGAAAAATGGACATTTTCACGCTTGAAATGCGCGGGGAAGTGGGTTATACTTATTTCCTCTTATGCCCCCATAGGGCAGGGAATTTGATCTTTGACAACGGTGGGCGGAAGATGCAGCCCACCACCGGGCCAAAGCGGATCGGATGATCCGTGGAAGCCAGAACCTTGGAAAGCCACAATGGTTGGGCGAGTTATCCTTAACGCGCCGCAACGAATGTGTCAATCCAAGGAGCCGGAAAATCCCGAAAGGACTCCGGCAACGTTACGCAACAGCGTAAAGTAGCTTCGTCGGAAAGACCGCTAATCCATCTGCAGAAGTGAAATACGGTGGTGCGTCGCGTGGTACCACGCGGCGTACTTTCCTATTCATGTTTCTGCAAAGGCTCTTAGCGGCGCCTCCGACGAGATACGAATCTTGAGAGTGCGCCGCTCTAATTTTGCCTCAGGGCTGCGCTACCCTTATTGAGAAGAGGCAATGAAAGGACATCTAGGAATGAGTAATGGAGAAGCAGAGGAAACCATAATTTCAGCTGATGACTTCAGTACTGCCATTGAAATGTGCTGTAGGGATAGTGAGATGCAATATGCCTATTTCAACGCTCCGTATGGTGCACGACTGTATCTTGGCCTGGTGTTCTACAAGAGGCATTTCGGGACTAGGGCGGATGATCAGCAGATACAGGATGTGTTGGCTGATATTGAGCCGGAAATTGGCATTAAGGACATAAACTACCTACTGGACAAACCAGTATTGTGCAAAGAAGAGAAACAGTATCTAGGCAACCTGCGCGAAACTTTAATCAAACAATCTGAATCCAGCGCACCATCGGCAGAGGCGGCTTCATTGAGGGAAAGAATTAAGCTCCAGAAACTTGACTATGAGGCCCTCAAAAGAATGGGAGAGTCACGGCGCAACAAAGGAAAACTTGTCGATGCTGGAGTATTTCTGGTGAAGGCCGTTGCTGCAATCTTGACCGTGTGTGTTGCAGGATGGGTGGTCCGCATAACATGGAATGAGGTAAAAAAGATTGAACAACAAAAGTATTATACAAAGCAACAAGAGGAATTTCAGCGGAAAATCAGCGAGATGGAAGTTCGGGTCGCAATTGCAAATAACGCACTCCGAGCAACGGAGAAATCGGCGCGAACGGATCGGATGCGCGCAGATGAGATGAAAGCTAAGTACGATGAATTAAAGAGGGTCCAAAGAAGCGAAATGGAAAAGATGGAGGCGGAATACAATTTGAAGCTGAATGAGTTTGTAGAGGCAAATGAAAGGTTTGCCCGTAAACTATCACAGTTGAAAAGGACATCTCATTTTGGCGGTACTGACGAAAATGCAGAAAAGCATGATGTAACAAACACACCGGTGGTAAGACCTGATGTAAACACACCAATCAATGCAAACATCCCAACTTTGTAAAGGAGAAAGCAATGAACGTGAACGTATTAAAGAAGACGAATAGAGTGGCCCTGTCTGGGAAAGGCTTGTCACTGATGATGGTTTGTTTTACCTTTGGCGTAGCCAATGGCAGTACAACCAATGATGTTATAAAACCTTCTGGAATGTCACTTACGATGTTCAAGGCAGAATTGGTAACCGAGCCTACAATCTTCAATGTTAAGGTCAGGACGGCTTCCAGTAGACATGCATACGATGACCTGCTTAGTAACTACTCTGGGTCAGAGTATGTCATAAGAGACAATTTCTGGGCTGTCGAAATTCGCACGATTGACGGACTAGGTTCCCAGTCATTCTCAGAAGGAGATTTTTTCTGCTTTACCGCTAAAAAATCGGAGGCCGGAAAGGTCGTAGCCGAAGCTCTAAAGGACGGCGATTGGCATATTGCGCTTGTGACACTTAGATATTCAAAAAATCCAAAATTCAGAATGTGCTGTTCACTGGATAAAATCGACGTACAAGATGTGAAAAGTGTGTCTCAAGTGGCATCATGGACTATGCCTACGAAAGAGGAAATTAAGCGGGTGCAGCCGCTGGTAAATGAGCTGATGTCTGCGCACTTTAAGAGTTATAGCCAGAAGAAGGAGACGGCAAAAGAGGTTGGCGAAGCGGCGGCGGGTCTCGCGAAAGAGGCTGAGGGAGTTGCGGCAAGGTACATTCTTCTAAAGTGTGCGATCTACTACTACACACTCGCGAAGGAGTACGATTTGGTGGCGGATGTGCTAGAGTTACTTCGCAACTCGGTGAAGGGAATCCCTGAGGAGGAAGTGGCTTCACTTGCATTGAACGCGCTGAATCGTACTGGCAGGGACGAGGCACAGCGGCTTAAAACGATTTACCGCATAGCGTCTATGCGGTCAAAGGCGGAAGCGGATGTCAAGTCATTCAGAGCCGCATTCAAGAGGAATCCGAGCGACACCGCCGCCTTGCGCGGTCTTGCCGACGCATACGTGCGGCTCGGCGACTGGCCGAAGGCGCTCAAGGTGTTTTCTAAACTCGGCATCAAGGCGGCAAAGTTTGAGCTGAATCCAGAAGACACAAAGGATTTCAACGTGCTGAAGGCGGCTGACTACTGGTGGAAATTTAAGGCAAAGAACACCAATCCGTATCGTGCCCATGCTGCAACGCTCTACCGAAAGGCCATAGCCGACGATCTTGTAAAGGGGCTGATGAAATCGCTAGTAGAGAAGCGCATTGCGGAGGTGGATGCACTTGACGTGCCGGTCCCAGTGCAAGCGCAGGACATGGTGGGGCCGCGCTTCGGCACGACCGCAAACAACGGCCGACGCTATTGTATAATTGATCTTTCCCCCGGCCCTAACGCCAAAAGATATCCTGTCAAGTGGCGCGACAATGATCCACCGTCGAGTGGCTGGACTGACGAGTACAAAACGACGAAACTGGTCTTGCGCCGAATCAATGCAGGGTCGTTCATAATGGGCGAAGATCAGAAGGACGAGTCCCACCGCGTTACGCTCACGAAGCCGTTCTACATCGGCGTCTTCGAGGTAACGCAGAGGCAGTACGAGTTGGTGATGGGGAGTAACCCGGCAAATTGTAAAGGCTACATGCGGCCGATAGAAAACATCTCTTATGAGATGATCCTCGGGAAGGGCGAGAACGCGAAGAGGCCGGCGTTTTCTGCCGTAGATCTAGATAGTTTCATTGGAAAGATCAGTATGCGGACGGGCCTCGCTTTTGATCTTCCCAATGAGGCACAATGGGAGTACGCCTGCCGAGCGGGGACAAAAAGCGCATACAATAATGGCGGTAGTTCCGAGGATGACCTAAAGCAGTTGGGGCGGTTTGCACTCAACCAGAAAGCCCATGGATGGAGGGAGTCTATGGCAGATTTCTCCCGGCACAGGCCGGATGGGAGAGGCGGTCATTCGCATCACCACACGGTTGTCGGGTCGTATCGTCCTAATGCCTGGGGCCTTTATGACATGCACGGGAATGTGTGGGAGTGGTGCCGCCCGTTTGGCGTGTCGGGGTATGGTGCCGATTCCAGAGGTTCTTGGTCGGGTTCGGACCGTGTTATATTGCGTGGCGGCAGTCATAATAACTCTGCCTTGGACTGTCGCTCCGATTTCCGCAATAAATACAACAATCACATCCCTAGCTTCCATTGCGACACCTTCGGCTTCCGCCTCTGCTGCTCCGCAAAACCACGCGAATGAGGTGATGAGCAACCGCACGAGCGGTATAGAGGGTTAAAACTTCACGAAAAACAAGTTACTTGAAATCTGATTGCCTCTTTGTTCGCTCGTCCACGTGTATACCGTCCTGGCAAGGAAAAGTTGACGGACGCGGAGTGGGCTTCGCCCACCAACTCTGCCCACAGGTTCTTCAAGGTGAAGGTGGAGTTGCCGTAACGGCGTACTCGGCTCACAATCTCAACCTGCAACAAAAGCGGCGGCATGAAGTACCATTTCGTTTGCGGATTCCCACGCCGCAGCGTGGACGGCGGGCATGACACCGCTTTCTGCACGCACAAACGGTTGCCACTCCATGTTACAGGTTCTACACATTCGTGAACAAGATGCCTCAAGCCGTGAACAGTGGCGGGAAATGGCTCCATTATATAATAGTAATGGGCCCATTTCATCTTGAAATGGGCCCATTTAAAAAAGAAATGGAGCCATTTCCGCCGCCTGTCCATACGCAAAACACATCCTGTCCATACGCCAAACGCATCCTGTCCACACGGGGACGGGCAGTTGTCCATACTGTGGGTCGATTTTCCCCTTGCCTGCAGTGGCCGTTAAGCGGTATGGGCGAGTAACCTAAGCAGGCAAGACGAACCCGACGGCCGGCGGCGCTTCGCCAGGCACGAAAAACCTGCTCGGCGCGGGTGTGCCACATTCGTGGAGGATGTCGGCTTTTCTCCGTTCGAGAAACGTAACGGAAATAACTCTTGAATTCTGGTATGGTCTCCAATCCGAAGATTGTGGTATAATGGAACCGTGAACAAAGACCTTATAGTCAAAGTTGCATTTGTCGTGGTGCCTGCGTTGTTGCTCGCGTGCGCGGGGTTGTGGCTGCTCACGCATGTGGTGCGGGACGTGAAGGCGAACCGGCAGGCGTTTGAGGACATGCGCGGTGAACGGTGGAAGGCCCTCATGCACAACATGGAGGGGCGTATCCGCCCGAAGTCCGCAGCTGACCGCGAACGCGAACTGCGGCAGACACTTGAAGACGAACCCTACGCGCAGGGAGCCTTCATCTGGCGGAAGGGAAAGGGCCTTGTCTGCAACCTGAATATCCCGCCCGACCTTGAGGCTCAGTTCCCTTCAGACTATACATGGAAAGCGAAGGGGCGGGCGCCGGATAACCGTAACTTGCAGAAGTTTGGCGAACATTTGGTCGCCTGGCAACGCATACAAAAGAATGACGCAAAGCGGCTAAAGACAGAGGTTGTCGGTGTACTTGTGGGGAATCCGGAACGTCTGCCGTTCGATGATCCAACGATGCTCTACTGGGTGGGCGGATGTTTTGTCGCTCTCGTGCTGCTTGTCGCGGGCGTGGGTGCGTGGTTGCTCGTGCGTGCGGCGTGGCGGGCGCGGCATGAGGCGCTGACAAAGACGAACTTTGTATCGCTCGTCTCGCATGAACTCAACACGCCGCTCACGGCGATCATCCCGTACGCGGAGATGCTGCGCAAAGGGCAGATTACATCGGATGAGGACAGGCATGAGGCATACGAGGTAATCGCTGAAGAATCCGTGCGCCTGAAGTCGCTCGTGGCGGAACTGCTCGACTTCTCGCGTCTGGAGCGGCGCACGAAGAAATTCACGATGACGGACTTCGATGCGGCCGAACTCGTGCAAAACGTCGTGCGGCTCATGCGCGGACGCTTCCCCGAGAACGCGCCGTCCGTATTAGCCGAGGGACCTCTGCCCATCTATGCAGATGCGGACGCCGTGAAGGCGATTCTGATCAATCTGCTCGACAACGCCGCGAAATATGCGCCGGGTGCGCCGGTGGAGGTCGTCGCCGAGAAGGGCGGTGCCGGCGTGCGCGTGGAGGTGCGCGACCGCGGACCGGGTTTGACGCCTGATGGTCTGCGCAACGCCTTCACGCGCTTCTGGCGGGCAGACGATAGCACCACGGCGTCCGTGGGAGGTTTCGGTCTGGGGTTGACGATTGCGCGGTCGTACGCGCGCGAGATGGGCGGTGACCTCACGTGCGCGGCGCGCGAGGGCGGCGGAACGATATTCACGCTTGAACTCAAGGAGGCAGGAAATGGCTGACATTCTGGTCGCAGAGGACTATCCCGCCACGCGGAGCGCGCTGCGCACGCTGTTGAAGTCCGCAGGGCACACGGTGCGCTTCGCCGTCAACGGAGAGGAGGCGCTTGCGCAGGTGGCACAGAAGCGTCCAGATCTGTTGCTCCTCGATGTGATGATGCCGAAGAAAAGCGGGTACGAGGTATTGAGCGAGATCCGGCGCACGGATACCGCGTTGCCGGTGATTCTCCTGACGGCGAAGGGCGAGAAGTCCGATGTGATCCTGGGGCTTGGCCTGGGGTCCGACGACTACGTGAAGAAGCCCTTCGACAACGACGAGTTGCTTGCGCGCGTGGCGGCGGCACTCCGTCGGGCGGAGGTATCTGCTTCGCCGGCCGCATCGGCCGCACCCGCAGCGGCTCCCGACACCTCCACGCTCGAAACGGGCGACTTCACGTTCGCGTCCTTCCGCGTGGAGGCGAAACGCCTCAAGCTCGTCGACGCGCGCGGGCGCGTGAAGGATTTGTTCATCAACGAGTACAAGATACTCCACTATCTTGCGCGCCATCCAGGTGAGGCGGTGAGCCGCGACGACCTGTTGAAGGTGCTGTGGGAGGACGAGACGTATTTTGGCACTACACATTCCATCGACCAAGCGATCTGCCGTCTCCGAGCGAAGTTAGGCCCGGCGGGCGCGTGCATCGAAACCGTCTACCGCGCGGGCTATCGCTACGTCCCGTCAAACATCAAATGAAAGGATACCAAGCAATGAGCAACGAACAAGAAACGTCTCCGAACTACAAGTGGTTCGCCCTCCTGCTTCTGTGGGTGGCGTTCTTCCTCCAGCAGGGCACGCGACAGATCTACTCCGCCACTCTGCCTTCCATCCGCGATAGCTTCGGTGTGTCGAGTACCGCGATCGGCGTGGTGGGCACGGTGTTCACGTTCATGTACGGAATCTGCGTGCCGTTCGCCGGCATTGCGGCGGACCTCTTCCGGCGCAAGTGGATGGTGACGATCGGCGTGGCCGTGTTCTGCTGCGGCATCTTCTGCAGCGGTTTCGTGGGCACGGTGGGGCTGCTCATCCTCACATACGGCGTCCTGAACGGACTTGGACAGACCTTCTACTACCCGTCCGCCACGTCGCTCATCTCCCAGCTCCACAAGGAGACGCGCGCGACCGCGCTCTCCCTCCTGCAGGTGGGCCTCTACCTCGGTATCATCGGCTGCTCGTGGGCGAGCGGCTGGATGGCCGAAGGCGGCGCCGACGGCTGGCGCACGCCGTTCCGTCTGTTCGGCGGCATCGGCCTCGCGTGGGCCGTGGCGCTCGCCTTCCTGCTGAAGGACACGAAACCCGCGCCCGTCGCCGGTGCGCCGCAGAAGGCGTCCGCCGTCGAGGCCGTGAAGGCGATGGTGGGCAAGCCGAGCGCCATGCTGCTCGCGCTCGGTTTCGGTATGATGATCTACGTGGACATCGGATTCAAGACGTGGATGCCGGACTACCTCAAGACGTCGGAGGTCTTTGCGGGGGACTTCAACGCCCTCTCCGAACGGCTGCCGTGGCTGAAGGGCGCGCCGGCGCTGTTCGCGGTCGTCTGGCACTACCTCGGCGCGCTCGTGGGCGTGATGGTGGCGAGCCGCGTGTCCGATCGCCTCGCGAAGACGCGTCCCGGCATCCGCATGGAGACGAACATCGTCGGCCTTGCGCTCGCCGTGCCGTTCATCTGGTGGATGGCGCACGCGAGTACGCTTGTCAGTTGCTGCGTGGCGATGGCGCTCTTCGGCGTGTTCCGCGGCGTGTACGACTCGAACCTCTTCGCCTCGCTCTTCGACGTGATCAAGCCGCGCTACCATGCGTCGGCTGGCGGCATCATGCTCTGCTGCGCGTTCATCTTCGGATCGTCCTCCTCCACCGTGCTCGGCTGGATGAAACAGGCGTTCAGCATGCAGACAGGCCTCGCGTCCCTTGCGGGTTTCTACCTCGCGGGCGCGCTCGTGATCCTCGTCGCGCGGCTCTGCTTCCTCAAGAGGGACTACGAAAAATGACGCGTCTCGTCTCGCTTGACTTCGAGACGACTGGCACCATGCCGGGATGGGAGAACGAGCCCTGGCAGCTCGGCTGTGTGGAGATCGTCGACGGCGAGCCCGTGGCGGCGTCGCGCTGGGAGACGTACTTCCGCATCCCCGTCGATCGGCCCTTTTCGCCGCGCGCGCCGGGACGCTGGGCGCAGCTCCGCGCCGAACTCGCCGCCGCGCCGTCCTTCGCCGACCTCTGGCCGGGCCTCGCCACGCGCCTCCAGGGCGTGCCGCTTGTCGCGCACAACGCGGCCACGGAGCGGACGATCCTCGTGAAACGCGCGCCGCTCGCGCCGTTCGGTCCGTGGTTTGATACACTCCGCCTCGTGCGCCGCTTCTGGCCCACGCTGAAGTCCTACGCGCTCGGCGACGTCGTGCGCGTGTTCGGTCTCCAGGCTCGCGTGGACGCGCTCTGCCCCGGCCGCACCTGGCACGACGCGCTCTACGACGCCTGTGCTGGCGCGGTGCTGTTTTCGCACATCCTTGGCGTCGCGGGCTGGGACGTGGTCCGAGATCAAGCCATCTAAACACCGTAAGATTCCAGGATCGCCGTGAGCGCTCTCTGTTGTTGAAAGGAGAAATGAAATGAAGAAGATTCTGATGACATGCGTCGCGGCGGTGGCGCTCGCCGCGTCGGGATACACGTTCCACCGCAGCTTCAGGAACGGCTATCCAGCCGGTTCGGGTCCGACCCGCACCACAGGCGCGTCCGTGGGCTTGAACGGCGCGAAGTTCTCCGCGCAGGACGGCGTGACGAAGAAGGGCAAGGAAAAACCAAAGGACGACGGTACCTGCTGGTGCATGTCGGCGAACGGCACGCGCTGCAAGAACCGCAAGGACGGTGAAAAGGACTACTGCAAGATGCATGCGGCCGACCGCAAGGTGAAGGTTTCGCCCACGCGCTGCCGCGCCCTCACCTACGAGGGTACGCGCTGCACCCGCGCCCCCGAGCCGGGCTACAACTTCTGCAAGCAGCACGGCGCACCCAAGAAGTGAATGCAGGTTCGGCACGGAATTGCTGAAAAAGCAATTTCGTGCCCTGCCTGTCGGGCGGGATTCCGGGCACGGAATTGCAAAAATGCAATTTGGTGCCCGAATTGTGTTGCTGCTGCTGCGCGTTTCTGGTATAATCCCAGCAAACATTCGAGGAGATCGGAATTATGTTTTACGGACGCAGCGAGATCCTGGCGCGGTTTACGGAATTGTGGCGGAAGAAAGTTCCGTCGCTCGTCGTCTGTCGCGGACGGCGGCGCATCGGCAAGTCCACGCTGCTGAAGCAGTTCGCAGTGCGAAGCGGCGCTAGGTTTCTGAGCTTTGAAGGCCTCGCCCCCGACGAGGGCATGACGAACCAGGACCAGCTCGACGAGTTCACGCGGCGGCTTGCGCGGCAGACGCGGCTTCCGAAGACGAAGGTATCCGACTGGGGCGATGCGTTCGAGCTTCTTGATTCTGTCCTGGACAACCGGGAGACGGTCGTTCTGCTTGACGAGATTTCCTGGATGGGCAAGTACGACCATCGGTTTCCGGCGAAACTGAAGGTCGCGTGGGACAACCTTTTCCACGAGCATCCTCGGTTGATCGTCTTTCTCTGCGGATCCGTGTCCACGTGGATACAGAAGAACATTCTCGGAAGCAAGGGTTTTGTGGGGCGGGTCTCGCTTGACGTGGTGGTTCCAGAACTGCCACCTACGGAATGCCTCAAGTTCTGGGGGGCGCGGGCCAAGCGGACGGATTGGCGTGAGATTCTGGACGTCTTGGCCGTGACCGGCGGGGTGCCCCGCTATCTGGAGGAGATGGATTTCGCGCTTCCGGCGGATGAAAACATCAGGCGAACCTGTTTCACGCCCGAGGGTTACCTGTTCAGGGATTTCAATGAGATATTCAACGACATGCTCAGCGACTCCAATACGCTCAAGAAGGACATCCTCCATGCGTTGGCGAGGGAATCGCTCGGCACGTCCGAAATCGCGGAACGGCTGGACCGGGAGCGCAACGGCCACATGTCAGAAGCGCTGGAGGAGCTGAAAGTGGCGGGCTTCATCGATGAGGACGGCGGTCTGAATCCGGCGACAGGCCGTCGTGCCCGGACGGGGCGCTACCGCATACGCGACAACTACGCGCGCTTCTTCCTTAGATACGTGCTTCCCGTCTCCGAGGAGATCAGACGCGGCGCCTACAGATTTTCTTCCCTTGCCGCACTTCCAGGCTGGGAGAGCGTGATGGGGTTTCAGTTCGAGAACCTAGTCATGAACAATCTGCCGACGCTCCTTGACGCCCTGGGGCTGGGGAACAGGAGTTTCGTCTCCGCTGCCGCCTACCGCAACAAGCTCATGTCCCGTGGCGGGGGATGCCAGATCGACCTTCTGTTGCAGACGAGCAGTACGGCGTATGTCGTGGAAGTGAAGCGTAGGCGGGAGATTCGTGGTGACGTGGTGGATGACGTGCGCGAGAAGGTTGCGCGTCTGCCGCTGAGACGAGGCATGTCCGTGAGGACGGTCCTCGTCTATGCGGGGGAGCTTTCGCCTGTTGTGCCGGATAGCGATTTCTTTGACTTCATCATCCCCGCTCCGCGTCTGTTCGGCATTGACGCCCCGGTGCCATCGCGCGAATAGCAGAAGGTGAATTGTCGAATCGGGATTGCGGTCAGGCCGCGATTTTGGTATCATACACGCTTCAACAAAACAGCGCTTCTGTAAATGTACCTCAAGCAACTGGACATACTCGGCTTCAAGTCCTTCGCGGACCGCACCCGGCTCACGTTCGAGCCGGGCATGATCGCCATTGTCGGGCCGAACGGCTGCGGCAAGTCGAACGTGTCGGACGCGATCCGCTGGGTGCTGGGCGAACAGCGTCCCACGGCGATCCGCTGCTCAAAGCTCGTGGACGTGGTGTTCAACGGCACGGACACGCGCAAGCCGCTCGGCCTCGCCGAGGTGTCCATCACCTTCGCCGACTGCGAGAAGGAACTCGGCACCGAGTACCATGAGGTCACGGTCACGCGTCGCGTCTACCGTTCCGGTGAGGGCGAGTACTTCCTCAACAAGGTGCGCTGCGGTTTGAAGGACATCAAGCGCCTCTTCATGGGCACGGGCATCGGCACGTCGTCCTACTCCGTGATGGCGCAGGGCCAGATCGACGCGATTCTCTCGTCGAAGCCCGAGGACCGCCGCGCGGTGTTCGAGGAGGCGGCCGGCATCACGAAGTTCAAGGCCGACCGCAAGGAGGCGATGCGCAAGATCGACCAGACCGAGCAGAACCTCCAGCGCGAGGCGGACGTCCTGCGCGAGATGAAGCGCCAGATCGGCTCCCTCCAGCGTCAGGTAGGCAAGGCCAAGCGCTACAAGGAACTGCACGAGGAGCTGCGCGGGCTCGACATCTTCCTCTGCAAGGGAAAACTCCAGTATTTCAACCTCGCGCTCGAGGGCAACGCCCAGAAGCAGCGCGAAACGGACCAGTCGATCATCGACCTCACCGCCGAGGTGAACGCCGCCGAGAGCGGCACGCAGCAGATCCATGCGGACATGCACGCCCTCGAGGAGCGTCTCGGTTCGCTCGCGACGGAGGCGGCGGCCGCAGACGGCGCCTACTCCCGCGCCCGCGAGGTGATCGGCGTCAACGAGCAGCGCATCGCGGAGTATCGTGCGTGGCGCGACCGCGACGGACGCGAAATCGACCTCACCCGCCAGCAGCTCGAGGAAATCGGGATGCAGACGGAGTCGCTCCAGCAGAAGACCGCGTTGCTGGAGGACGGGCTTGCGAGCGCGCGGGAGGCGCTCGAGGAGGCTGAGGCGACGTTCGGCGAGTCGACCACGAAGATCGACGCGTTGCGCCAGGGTCTGCAGCAGGGGCGGTTCGAGTCCGTCGCCTGCGACCGCCATGCCACCGAGGTGCGCGACGAGATCGCGCGTCTGGAGAACCAGGCGCGCGAGGTGATTCTCAAGCGCGAACGCCTGACGAGCGAAGAGGCGCAGCTCCAGGCGAGCGACGCGGAGGCGCAGAAAAATCTGGCGGACGTCGAGGCGCGCCTTGCGTCGGCGAAGGCGGCGGAGGCCGAAGCGGCGGAACTGGCCCGGGCGGCGTCCGAGGCGCTCACGACCCTGCGCGAGGAGATCGCCGAGGCGCGCGACCACTTGGGCGAGATGCAGACAGCCGCAGCCGAGAAGGGCGCGCAGCTGGAGATGCTGAAGGACGAGACGGCCGCGAAGGCCGTGCTCGAGAACGTGTTGCAGGATGTTTCGGGCGACGTGCGGATCGTTGCCGTGGAGACGGGGCGCGAAGGCGCGGCGGCCGTTGCGGCCGGTGACCGCCTCGTGGACCATCTGGCGCTGTCGGAGGGCGACCGCGAGACGGCGGACCGTCTGCTCGGCGACGTGGTGCTCGTGGACGGCGCGGACGGGAAGTGGACGCCCTCGACGGCGGTTGCCCCGTCGTCCGGACACCGTTCGCCGATTACCGAGGCCGAGAACGAGCTGGAGGACCTGCGCAACCGCATCGCGCGCGCGAAGGAGACGTTGGAAACCGGCGCGGCGCGCACGATCGCGCTCACGGACGAGTCGCGCGCGGCCGAGGAACGCCTCACGGCGGCCCGGCGCGGCGCGGCGCAGGCGGAGGGCGAACACGGCACCGTCGCGCGCGACGCGGCGGCCGTGAAGGCGCGCCTCGATGCGGTGTCGGCGGAGCTGAAGACGCTCGTCGAGGCCAACGCGGGCGACGACGCGCGGCGTGCCGCGCTGGTGCAGGATTTGGAGGAGACGCTCGCGAAGCGCGACGCGCTGATGGAGCGTACGGCGCAGCAGCAGGACGAGCTGCAGCGCGTGGAGATCGCGCACGCCGAGGAGAGCCGCAAGCTCACCGAGCGGCGCATCACGGCGGCGCAGATGGAGAACGAGCTCCAGCTCACGGCGCAGCAGGGCGCGGACGCCGCGCGCCGGCGTTCGGAGCTGCAGAAGATGATCGAGGGACGTGAGGCCGGCATCCGCGGGTACGAGGAGTCGATCCAGCGTCTGCAGGACGAGACCGTGGATCTGATGGGCTCCCTGGACGAGTTGAAGGAGAAGGCGTCCGCGATCCACGGACAGGTGGAGGAGGCGCGGGCGTCGCGCGGCGAGTTGCAGGCCCGCCTGTCGGCGGCCGAGGCGTCCGTGGGCGAGCGCCGTCGGGCGCTCGACGAGGCGCGGACGTTCAAGGGCAAGCTCGAGGTCGCCGCCACCGAGGCGTCCATGCGCCGCCAGAACGTGTACGAGCACCTGAGCCAGGAATACGGACTCGACGCGCAGGCCGTGTTGCGCGAGCCGGATCCGGACTGGGGGAAGGGCAAGGAACCGCCGCCGCCGGAGACGCTTGAGGCCCGCGTGAACGAGTTGAACGCGCAGATCGCGGCGCTCGGTCCGCTGAACATGGCGGCTATCGACGATTTCCGCGAGCTGGAGGAACGCTACACGCGCGAGAAGGAGCAGGAGGCGGACCTCCTCGCCGCACGCGAGAAGATACTTGAGCTGATCACGAACCTGAACTCGAAGTCGAGCGAGATGTTCCGCAGCACCTTCGAGCAGGCGAACGAAAACTTCCAGCGCATGTTCACGAAGCTGTTCAACGGCGGCGAGGCGCGCCTCGTGTTGCTCGAGAACGCCGAGGACCCGCTGGAATGCGGTATCGACATCATCGCGCGTCCGCCCGGAAAGCGTCCGCAGAGCGTCACGCTCCTCTCCGGCGGCGAGCGCACGATGACGGCTGTCGCGTTGCTGTTCGCGATCTTCATGATCAAGCCCGCGCCGTTCTGCATGCTGGACGAGCTCGACGCGGCTCTCGACGACGCGAACATCGGGCGTTTCGTGGAGGCCCTGAAGGACTTCCTCGACCGCTCGCAGTTCCTGATTATCACGCACAACCAGCACACCATCGCAGGTAGCGACCTCGTCTACGGCGTGAGCCAGCAGGAGAAGGGTATTTCGCGCATCATCTCGATGCGCCTGGCGGACATCGGCGTGAAGCCGATGCCGGACGAGAAGGCCTAGGTGGGGCGAGGCGTCCCGCCGAGCCGAAATTCCCACAAACCACGTTCCGCACCGTAATCTCACGCCCAGTACCCGCCATTTCACCTATCGCGATAAGTGACGTGCCACACAAGGCCGCCAAAGTCTCAATGTCTCCGCGAGTCTCAGGTCTCTGGTCTTCCTCCCTCACCCTCCCCTCACCCGCGCTTACGGTTGGCGACAACGGCATGCTGATTTTCAACCACAAATCCGACCCGCAGCGGTTCTACAAGTTGAAAGCTGAATAATTTGAAGGGGCGACGGCGGCGGAGAAGGCGGCGATGCGGTTCTTCAAGGTGGTGGTGGAGGTACAGTAGGGGTGTCGCCGCCAATAATCTGCGGGGGGCCCCAACTTCCCAGAGATTTGTGGTATAATGTCCGCCGTGGACGAACTGCGAGAGGAAAATCAACATGAGGAAAACCGACATGTCCGCAAAGCTGGAAATCAGCAGAAGAGGCTTTCTTGAAAAGGTCGCTTTGGCCGCGACGGCGGCGGCGATCGGGAGCCGCGCTCAGGGCGCCGAGAGCGGCGCGTTCGTTGCGCCGAAACTGGACAGGATCCGCGTCGCGGTTGTCGGCACGGGCGGACGCGGCGGCGCCGCCGTGCACCGCCTGTGCAACGTGCCGGGCGTCGAGGTGGTCGCGCTGTGCGAGCTCGACGAGGCCAAGGCGAAGCGGCATCAGCAGCAGATGAAAGCGCACGGCTTCAGGGAGCCGAGGCTCTTCATCGGTCCGGAGGCGTACAAGGCGCTGTGCGATTCCGGCGTATGCGACGTTGTCCACATCAACACGAACTGGACGTCTCACGCCAAAATCGCGCTCCATGCGCTCACGTGCGGCATTCACACGATGGTCGAGGTGCCGGGCGTCCGGTCCGTCGACGAGGCGTGGGAGGCGGTGGAGCTGGCGGAGAAGAACCGCTGCCACTGCATGATGCTCTCGAACTGCTGCTACGACGAGGACGCGATGACGATGATCAACGCCGCGCGGCAGAACGTGTTCGGCGAACTGGTACACGGCGAAGGCGACTACCTGCACGAAACGCGCTTCGTGGGGCCCAACTCCCAGGGCTTCCGCGGCCCCAAGCGCGAACAGATGTTCTCGTCCCTCGTGGCATTGATCGACCATACGGGGATGTGCTACCCGGTACACGCCCTGGGCCCGATCTCGCTCGCGATGAACATCAACCGCGGCGACCGGATGGAGTATCTCGTCTCGATGGGCTCCAAGGCATACGGGTGGCAGGAGCTCGCACGCAGGACCTATGGTCCGGACGCGCCCGTGGCCAAGATCAAGTTCGAGGCCAACGACTTCAACACCACCTCGATCCGCACCGTCAAGGGCCGGACGATCCAGCTGCGCCAGTGCAACAACGTGCCCATGCCGTACACCCGCGGCAACAGAATATACGGTTTTAACGGAATGCTGTCCACGCGCCCGCTGCAGGTGGCGCTGGAGAAGCGGTTCAACGGGGGCGCGAACAGGTTCATGGCGGGTGCCGAACTCGCGGATTTCCGCGCCAAGTACGGATCGCCGCTCTGGAGGGAACAGCGGGAGGCCGCGAAGAAGGACAACGGCCATGGCGGACAGGACTACCTCATGGACTACCGTTGGGCTTATTGCCTGCGGAACGGACTGCCGCTCGACATGAGCGTGTACGACTTCGCGGCATGGAGCTCGATCTTCGAGCTGAGCGAAAGGAGTGTCCGCAACCGCTCGCAGGCGTGCGACATCCCGGACTTCACGCGCGGCAAATGGGCTTCTGCGCCTTTCGTGTAGAATTGGCGCTTGACGACCAACAAAAAAATGCTAAACTAACATGCGGATTTGGGGAATAGGTTTCCTCGAAAAGATGGTTTCCAACTAAAGGAGCGCAGCATGTTGTTCAAGTTGTTGAAAATCGAAAGTGCCGCAGCCGCAGTCTGCGTCGCAGGGGCATCCTTGTCGGCGTTCGCCGAAAGAACTGTGTCCGTCGAGTCCATCGACCCGGCGACGCGCGAAATCGCGCTGGCGCTCGGCGGGACGGCGGAGGCGGAAGAGACCGTGATGATCGCCTACGGCGACAAGGACTACGGCACGGACTTCGCCGCATGGCCCTGCCGCCGCCAGCTCGGCACCATCGCCGCCGACGCGACGGGCGCGACCTTCACAATTCCCTCCGACTGGGCGGTCGATCCCGGCGGCAAGACCATTCGCATCTTCACCGGCACGGCGACGGCCCTCCCCTACGACAGCGAAGTCGAATACATCAAGGGCACGGGCAACGGCAGCAACGGAGCCTACATACTCACCGGCGTGAAGCCGCTCTGCACCGACAAGGTCGAGTTCGACATAAAGCCGGCGGTGGTCAACCAAACCCAATGCATATTTTGCGCACGCTCCGGGACGAGCGACAGTTCGACGATGACTTGCTTTGCGATGAACAACGCGACATTCCGGTTCGACAGGATAAGCAGCAGTGCGGCGACGTCCGGCACGATTTCGACCGGCAAGCGCTATTCGGCGACGGCGGACTACGGAACCGGCGCGGTCAATATCAAGTGCGACGGTGCGAACTTCTTCTCCAAGACCATGTCCACCACGACATTCACCGTCGGCGGACCCATCGCGCTGTTTTCGTCCTACAACACCTACACTGCCTCCACCGGGGCGTATGCGACATGGAACAACGGCGGGACATACAACCTCTACCGCTTCAAACTGGCGGCGGCCGACGGCACGGTCAAGCTCGATCTTGTCCCCGTGATCAAGGATGACGTCGCGTATCTCTACGACAAGAAAAGCGGCGAACTGCTCGGCAAATCCGGCGGCACCGGTGCGTTCGGCCACGGCATCGTCATGTCGGACGGCGTATCGCTCGCGGCGAGCGGCGTGTCGGAGGCCGTCTTCGCCGGGCGCACGATGTCGCTCGCGGCGTTCAATGCAGAAACCGGCGCCGTCTCGCTCAAGTTCTCCGGCGTATCGCTCTCCCCTGAGCAGACGCTCGTCGTCGCGTTCGGAAGCAAGGACTGCGGCGAAAGCCTCGCTTCCTGGGACGCGAACAAGCGCTTTCCACTCGGAACGGTCGCGGCTGACGCGACAAGCGGCACGTACACGCTCCCGGCTCCGGCAATCGCCACCGGCACGTTCTTCCGCCTTTTCCTCGTCGACGGCGCGACGGTTGACGACGCCTACGACGAAGAAGTGGCCTGGATCCAGCCCGAAACCCTCGGCGCATACATGAACACCGGATTCGTTCCGAGTCAAAACCCGAAGGCCGAGTTCAAGATGAACATGGACGGCAAATCGTATTCCGACACCTGGGCGTACGTCATACGGGCGTCAACCGGATGGCCGAACCACATCCAACTCGGCGTCAATGGTTCCGGACAGATAAACAACACCCGCGTCGGCAACATAACATTCCAAGCCGTCAGCACGACCGCCGACCATGTCATCACGCTTTCCTACCAGTATTCCGACAGGAGTTCCAACTCGATAAAGATCGACGGCAAGACCGCCACCCCTACAACCAATTGGAACAACTACAACAACAATCAAGTGGTAAAACCCGCGAATCCGCTGTTCCTGTGGTCGAACCATACCGGCGACGGCAACTTTTCCGCCGTCAAGATTTACTACATGAAGTGGATGAACACGTCGGGAACGGTCGAGGCCAATTTCATCCCGGTGAAGAAGGACGGTGAATACTGCCTCTACAACAAGAACAACAGCACGCTCATACACAATCTCGGCGCGGAAGGGACGGCGTTCAAAGGCGGCGCGGTTGTCGGCTATCCGGCGCTGACGCCCTCCGGCGGGCAGAGCGCATCTGCGGCCAAGAAGAGCGGAACGGTTGGGATAACGGAGTTCGACAACTCGACGTTTAACGCGACGTTGACGTGGACGGCGCCCGGCAAGGAGGCGTCGGTGTGGATGGTGTACAAGGTGCTGGAAGACGGAGAAGAGCCGGAAGACGTCGCGCTCGACGACTGGGACGCCGGATACAAGCTTGGCGACATAACGGCGACCTCTACCGGCGGCACGTTCACCGTCGGCAACCTGCCGACCTCCGGCCGCTCGGCCGTGCGCTTCGTCGTCGCGCCCGCCGATGCGACGCCCGGCGACATCGCCCCGCTGATGTACTCCGCCGCGATGCTCTACGAAGTCGAAGAGGGCGTGCCGATCCTCGACATGGCGAACTGCGCAATAACGGCGTCCGGCGACACGGCGACGGTCGCGTGGGCGCTCGCGAAGGCGGGCACCGACGCCCCGGACGTCAAGGCGACGTTCTCTGCCGAAGGCGTCGAGCACAATGCCGTTCTCGCGGAGGACAGGACGACCGGCTCCTCCGGCACGGCGATGGTTTCCGGCCTTTGGAGCAAGGGCGCGATCACCGCGACGCTCTACGCCGAAAACAGCGTCGGCGTCTCGACTCCCGTCGTGGTGACGCTTGGCGCGACGGGCGTGGCGAGCATTCCGTCCGCGCCGGTGCTTGAGCCAGATACGTCGCTGAAGCAGATCGCCGCAAGCGGCACGGTCGCCGCCGGCAGCGGCACGACCGTCGCGTGGCTCGAATACGGCGCCACGACGGCATACGGCACGAAGATCGGCCTGACGCTCGGCGAGGAAGGCGCGTGGACGGCGACGATTCCCTTCGATGACGTCCTGTGGACGGCGGGCAAGGCGTACGTGCGCGTGACGGCGTCCAACGAGGTGACGGGCGTGTTCGGCACGGTGGCGTGGCAGAACGAGGCGTCGGCGAACACGACGTTCGCCAAGTCCGTGCGCACGATGGAGCTGACCGGGCTGGACGAGACGGCCGGCACGGCGACGCTGGCGTTCGGCGGCGATGCGGCGGCCGCGCAGACGCTCGTCGTCGCCTGGGGCGACCAGGACTACGGCGCGAACCTCGACGACTGGCCATACGCGCAGCACGCCGTCATCGGCACCGTCGCCGCAGACGCGACGAGCGGCACGTTCACCCTGCCGGCGGAAGCCCTCGTTTCCGGAAACTGCTACCGCTTCTTCCTCGGCGACAGCATCATCGAGGGCGCGGAATGGATCCAGCCCGCCGTCGAAGGCGCGTATATGAACACCGGCTTCATGCCGACGGCCGGCTCCACCATGCATGCCAAAGTGAACTTCGACAGCCAGACATACTCCGAAGAAGTGGATTTCTACCATGCCGGAGGCTATCGCCTGCGCATCACCGCCGACAGGAAGTTCCACGTGTTCATGCCCAACAACGGCAATGACTCGTTCGGCGAATTTCCCGCCGCGGAGGATTTGAGCCTGTCGATGCGCTATGTAAAGGGCGGCGGCGCCGTAAAAGTGTTCAATGTCAACGGAACAGGCTACGGCAGCAACAATTTCAACTGGAACGGCAGCGGCTATGTCGTGAAGGACGCGACCGTTCCCCTGTACATATTTTCCAGCTACGGCGGAGCAGGCGGCTATTCAAAGCTGAAACTCTACGGCATGTCATGGACGAACTCGTCGAACAATGCAATCGCCAACTTCATCCCCGCGAAGACCGGCGGCGAATACTGCCTCTACGATACGGTCGGCAAGAAGATTCTGCGCAACGCCGGAGCGGAGGGGACGTCGTTCACGGGCGGCGGCTACGACTACGTCAACGCCATATGTTTCGCGAACGTGCAGACGGCGGCGACGGACGCGAGGTTCGCCGGACCGATCGAGCTGACGGCGCTTGACTACGGGACGTTCGACGCGACGCTGGTGTGGCCGGCGCTTCCCGCAGCTTCGACGCTCTGGGTGGTGTTTTCGGGCAGAAGTCCCGGTGAGGATCCCGGCGCGTTCAATCTCGCCGACTGGGACGAATGCGTCAAACTCGACGACATCGCCGTTGGGTCGGAAGGCGGAACATACAACCTCGGCGACCCGTCCGGGACAAAGCGCGCGACAATGCGCTTCATCATTGCGACGGCGGGTTCGACGGCGGAGGACATCACGCCGCTGAACGTCTCCGGAGCCTACAGGTTCAAGAAAGAGGGCCTATCGGTATTCATCAGGTAGTTACAACGCCAATCATGGCGTGGAAATAGGGGCACCGCCCGTCAGCCGCATTACGTCGTGTTCGAGAAACCACCTCGGCACGGGGTGGCCGTGCTAACCGCAAAAAAATCGTGAAACCTCCAGGAGACGTGTCCCTTCACGGTTTCGGGGGGTTTTGGTATAATACGCACCCACAGAAATTTTTAGAACGATGAGCAAGAAGAACAACAAGAACAATGAACCACCGAGTCTGTTTGACTCGTTCGACCTTTTCGCCGATACGGGGGCTTCGGCCGCGACAAGCGCGGCCGCTCCCGCCGCGGACGCTGACACTGGGACAACGGGCGTCCCGCCCGTTGCGGACGAGCGGAAACCCGTTCCTCCCGCCAGTAGGGCGCGGACTCCGTCCGCGCCGCCTCCCCCGCCTCCCCCCCCGTCGGCGCCGCAACACGTGGAACCGCCGCCGGGTCTCACCGGACACGGCCCGCTGCGCGAGCTCTTCGACTTCAACTTCCGCCAATACTCCGCCTACGTGATCTGCTCGCGCGCGATCCCGGCGGTGGAGGACGGGCTCAAGCCCGTCCAGCGCCGCATCCTCCACTCGCTCTGGGAGAAGGACGACGGCAAGTACACGAAGGTGGCGAACATCGTGGGCCACGCCATGCAGTACCACCCGCACGGCGATGCGTCCATCGGCGACGCGATCGTGGTGCTCGCGAACAAGCTGTGGGGAGAGGGCAAGGGCTACCTCATCGACGGCCAGGGAAACTACGGCAACCTCTACACGGGCATGCCCGCCGCCGCCACGCGTTACATCGAGTGCCGCCTCACCGACCTCGCGCGCAAGGAAGTGTTCAACCCGAAGACCACGGACTACGTGCCGAACTACGACGGACGCAAGCAGGAGCCCGTGCTCCTGCCCGCGAAGATCCCGCTCCTCCTCATGATGGGCGCGGATGGCATCGCCGTGGGCCTCGCGACGTCGATTCTCCCGCACAACTTCATCGAACTCCTCGAGGCGGAGATCGCCCTCATCCAGAAGAAACCGTTCCAGCTCTACCCGGACTTCCAGACCGGCGGCGTGGTGGACGTGAGCGAGTACCAGGACGGCCTTGGCAAGGTGAAGGTGCGCGCCGTCATCGAGAACCGCGACAAGAACAAGCTCGTGATCACCGCGCTTCCGTGGGGCAAGACCACGGACTCGCTCATCGACAACATCGAGGACGCGATCAAGAAGAAGAAGGTGAAGGTCCGCAAGATCCACGACCTCACCGCCGAGAACGTGGAGATCGAGCTGGAGCTCGCGACGGGCGAGTCGCAGGACAAGGTGAAGACCGCGCTCTACGCGTTTACGGACTGCGAGCGCTCCATCACGTCGCGTCCGATCGTGCTCGACGCGGGACGCCCGAAGCTGATGACGGTCACGCAGATCCTGCAGAAGAACGTGGACCGCCTCATGTTCCTGACGCGCCGCGAGCTGGAGATCCGCCTCGCGGAGCTGGACGACCTCTTCCACGCGCGCACCCTCGACCGCATCTTCGTGGAGGAGCGCATCTACAAGCGCATCGAGAAGGAGAAGACGTACGAAGGCGTGCAGCAGACGGTGATCGAGGGCTTCAAGCCGTACCGCGCCGAGCTGCGCCGCGACGTGACGCTGGACGACGTGGAGCGCCTGCTCAAGATCCCGATCCGCCGCATCTCGCAGTTCGACATCGACAAGAACCGCGAGACGATCAAGAACATCCTCGCCGAGGAGAAGCAGGTGAACGACAACCTCGTGCACCTGCGCGCGTTCGTGGTGAAGTACCTCAAGGGCCTCGTGAAGGCGTACCAGAAGACCTATCCGCGCTGCACGCAGGTGTCGGCAGGCCCGTTCAAGCAGGCCGACGTGCGCAAGCTCACCTCGAGCGAGCTCACGATCCGCTACGACAAGGAGGCGCACTTCGTGGGTGCCGGACTCAAGACGGGCGACGAGCTCTTCAAGTGCTCTTCGCTCGACAAGCTCGTGTTCGTGTGGAAGGACGGCCGTTACAAGATGTCCGCGCCGCAAGACCGCATCTTCGTGGACAAGGACCTCCTCGAGGTGTTCGTGTTCAACCCGGAGAAGGACCGCGAGAAGGAGTTCGTGTGCGTGTACGAGGAACCGCTGTACGGCTTCTCCTACATCAAGCGCTTCACGTTCGGCGGCATGATCAACAACAAGGACTACCGTCTCGCACCCGAGAAGAGCAAGCTGCTCTTCTTCGAGGCGGGGTGTCCCGCGCAGTTCTACGTGAAGTTCAAACCCGCGAAGGGACAGAAGATCCACCAGATGCTGTTCGAGCCGCTTGAACTCGTGGACAAGGGCGGCGGCGAGAAGCGTCCGGTGGTGGAGCTGCGTGGCGCGACTGCGCGCGGTATCCAGCTCACGACGAAGGCAATCGCCCGCATCTCGACCACCAAGGGCAGCTGGTGGGACGAGGGCGAGGGCTCCGCGAAGGGCGTGCTGCTGTAAGGCGGTTCCATGACCGGTGCGCGGATATTCCGTCTGGCGCTGCGCGACTCGCTCCCGGTGCTGATGGGCTACACGACGATGGGGTTCGTCGCGGGCGTGTTGCTCGCGGCGAAGGGGAACGTGACGCTCGCGCCGCTCTGGGCCTTCCTCTCGAGCACGCTGTGGGTGACGGGCACGATGAGTATCGCGGGCGTGCCGCACATCGCGGCGCACATCTCCGCCGCCGCGTTCGCGCTCATGACGCTCGCCGTCAATTTTCGCTACGCCTTCTACGGTTTCTCGATGCTCGGACGCTGGAAGGACGTGCCGTTTCTGCGCAAGTGCTACCTGATCCTCATGCTCACGGACGAGAACTACGCCCTGGAGGCGGCGTCGCCGCTGAAGGATCCAAAAGCGCATCTCCGCTACTGCACGTATCTCTCCGCGCTCAACCACTCCTACTGGATCGTCGGCGTCACGTCAGGGGCCGTCGCGGTGGCGCTCTTGGGGATGGTGGTCGATCCCGACGCGATCCGCAACTGGACGAACGGGATGGAATTCGCGATGCTTGCGCTGTTCCTTGTCATTTTCACCGACCAGATGAGGGGGTTCTGCCGCCGTGGAAAATGACGCGCTCTACATGATCGGCATCGTGGCGGCGGGGTTTGCGGTCAACTTCGGCCTCCGCGCGCTGCCGTTTCTCTTCTTCGGCGCGCGGAAGGGTCCGTTGCCGCCGTGGGTGGAGAGGTTCGGCGCGTTCGTCTCGCCCGTCATCATCGGGTGCCTCATCGTCTATTCGTTCACGGGCATGCAATGGCGCGCGGCGGCTCCCTACATCGCGGCTGCGATTACGGTCGGACTCCAGCTCTGGCGACGCAACCCGCTCCTATCCATAATCGCAGGCACTGCGGTCTACATGACGCTTCTGCGTCTCGGCGTCTGACCTTGGATGCCGCCGTCGGGGACTTTCTACACGGCTTGTTTGAAAATCTGAAAATCTGATTGCACGAGCGGGCGCGATTCGGTATACTATTCGCCACTTCAACAGCGGGACTGTAGCTCAGTTGGTAGAGCACGACACTTTTAATGTTGGGGTCGCGGGTCCGATCCC
Organism: uncultured Lentisphaerota bacterium; assembly: GCA_946413265.1. Classification (GTDB taxonomy): domain Bacteria; phylum Verrucomicrobiota; class Kiritimatiellia; order RFP12; family UBA1067; genus RUG572. Next base: position 37,358 of record CAMKJU010000007.1, on the reverse strand, counting down.
CGCCAGTCCCACCAACTATTCCTTTGCATATCGCGCGTCACGCATTGACGCGGCGGCGCGGAAAGGGTATACTTTCACGGTCTGCGTTTTGAAAGGACAAACAAGAATGCCATCTCTGAAAGACATGCGGGGCAAGGCCAAGGAAGCCGGCCTCATGAAACTCGACAAGCTGATCGCCACGCGCCAGCGCATCCCGAACTGCGAGATCCCGATTCCGATTCCGGAGCTCTGTGCGCGCTACGAGAAACTCTACACCGGCGCGATCAACGACGTGATGCGCGAACTCACGCTCCTCGACCAGAACCTCCCCTCGGACATCATGCCGCTCCGCGACGAGATGACCGTGTGCGGCGAGGCGTTCACGGTGAAGAGCGCCCCGAACGTGATGATCGAGGGCGAGATGACCTTCCGCGCGCAGATGCTTGACGAGTTCAAGCCCAACGGCGTTGTGGTATGGGATACGTCCAGCGACGTGGAGGCGAGCCTCTGGGGTGGCGTGATGACCGCGACGGCCATCACGAAGGGCATCCGCGGCGCGGTGATCGCGGGCGGCATCCGCGATACGAAGCAGATTCTCGAGCAGAAATTTCCAGTGTTCTACCGCTACCGCACCTCCAACGGTTCGCTCGGACGCTGCATGATCACGCACTATCAGGTGCCGATCAAGGTGGGCAAGGTGACGGTACGCCCCGGCGACATCATCTTCGGCGACATCGACGGCGTCCTCTGCATCCCGCGCGAGATCGCCTACGACGTGCTGCTGCGCGCCGAGGGCATCGAGCGCAACGAGGTGGATATCTTCAGCTGGGTGCGCCAAGGCGACACGATCAGCGAGATCATCGACAAGGGAGGCTACTTCTGATGAAAAACGACTGCATTTTCTGCGCAATAGCCGCAGGCGAGATTCCGAGCTTCAAGGTGTGCGAGGACGACCTCGTGCTCGCCTACCTCGACATCAACCCGTTTTCCGAGGGCCACACCCTAGTGATTCCCAAAAACCACTACACGGGTCTTCTGGACACGCCCGCCGACGTGCTGAAGGAGATCATCTTGCGCGTGCAGAAGGTGGCCGCGCATCTGAAGGCGGCCCTGCCGTGTGATGGGTTCAACGTGTTGCAGAACAACGGCGCCGCTGCGGGACAGACCGTGCCGCATGTCCATTTCCACATCGTCCCGCGCTACGGCGCTGGCGGCGGGGAGATCGCCTTCGCGAACCACGAAGGGAAGATGGACGCGCTGGCAGCGCTTGCCGAGCGCATCCGGATGTGATGGCCATGGACGCGCCCACGATCAACTACGAGACCGACGACTTCAGTGACATCCTGAAGAAGGACGCGCGCTTCGACCCGCGTGCATACGACTTCGTGCTGCAGGTGATCTCCGAGGCGTCTGAGTCCGCCAAGGGACACGTCACCGGTGCCGAGCTCCTCGACTGGTTCCGTGACCTCGCGCTTGATGCCTACGGCCCGCTCGCCTACGCCGTGTTGAGCGACTGGGGCGTGCACACATGTGAGGACGTGGGCGACATCGTGTTCAGCCTCTACAACTCGAAGCGCATCGGGAAGACCGACTCCGACTCGCCTGCCGACTTTATCGGCGGCTTCGACTTCCGCGAGGAGTTCCTGGGCCCCTATCGGACGTGAACGGGAAGGGCGCATGATGGAGATAATCGACGGCAAGCCGGTGAACGTTGAGGTCGCAAAGCGCGACTTCAAGTACTACATCTTCGACTGGGACGACAACATCCTCCACATGCCCACGCGCATCTACCTGGAAAAACTCAGCCGCGACGGCGTGTGGCGTCCGGTATCCGTCTCCACCAGCACCTTCGCTCTCGTGCGTACCGACACGGAGCATTACCGCATGCCGCGCAACGGCGGACGCGATGCCGCGTTTCGCGACTTCCAGGACGCGCCCGATGTACGCGCGGGCGACCTCGCATTCATCCGCGACACGAAAAGCGCCCTTGCGCGCATCGCGTCCGGCGAGCCGCCGGGGCCGTCCTTCGAGACCTTGCGCAAGACGCTGCGGGAAGGGCGCATCTTCGCGATCGTCACGGCGCGCGGGCACGCCCCCTCGACGATCCGCGAGGCCGTGAACATCTTCATAGACAGCGCACTCTCCCCTGACGAGCGAGCGGAGATGATGTCGAACCTGCGCGGCTATCGCTACTGCTTCGACAAGGTGGAGAAGTTCGGCACGGACGAGGAGGAGCTCGATTACTTCCTCTCCATGTGCCGCTATCACGCCGTCACGAATCCCGACTTCAAGGAACGCCTTGCCGGAGACGACGACTTCGGCGCCCGCGTGGCTGAGGCAACTTCCGAGCAGCGACCGGAACTCGCCAAGGAATTTGCCATCCGCGACTTCGTGGAACACCTTTTCCGCACGCTTCAGCGCACGAACGCGCTTGGACATCAGGTGGCCGTGGGCTTTTCCGATGACGACGCTGGCAATGTTGCCGCAGTCTCGGACTACATCCGAAGTGAGCTGGCGCGTCGTTTCGGAGGCTTCAAGTTCGTCGTATACGATACGAGCGATCCCTCGCTCTCGAATGGGCGAAAAGTCACAGTTGCCGGCCAGCTCTCGCTTCCGGGTTTCTGATTTGGGGCCTTTGACATTCTTCTGACATACGGCGGACATTCTCCTGACGCATTCACGTCGCGGAACGGGTATACTGTTGGGCGTTGACACAAGGAGTACTTTATGAAGAAATGCCTGACAACATTCATGATTGGTGCGGCACTCGCCGTCGTTGCCGTTGACGATGGCTTCAAGCCGTACCAGACGATACTTGAACGCATGCCGTTCGGTCGTCCTCCGGCAGGGTTCAATCCCGACAATCCCGGAATACACATGCCGTCGAAGTCTGCTGTCGAACTTGAAATACCCGCAACCAATCTGGAACAGGAGAAGCTTGCAGAGTACATCCGTTCAATCGTGCGCGTGTGTGCGCTGAACGTGCCGCCCAACGGCGAGCCAGTGGTGGGCTTCACCGATGCGGCGCACACGCCGCCGCGGAACCATCTTCTTGCGCGGGGACAGACCGCAGACGGCTGGACCGTCCTTGACATAGACACGGATTCCTGCCGTGCGGTATTGTCGCGAGAAGGCGTTTCGGTGAGCTTCGCCCTCAGCGGAGGCCGTAACAGCGTAGCGGCGTCCTCGCGCTGACAATGTGACATACCACCCTGGACTTTGGCTTCGCGCGTCAGCGGTGACCGCGTAGGGATTCCATGCGCTTGGCGATCGTGGCTTCGTAGCCCTGATCGGATGGGAGATAGTAGGTTTCCGGAATGCGCAGGTAGGACTGCTCCACCCAGGCACCTGCGTAGGTGTGCGGGTATTTGTAGCCGTCGTGCTCTTCTGCACCAATGGCCTTCACGTGGACGTTCTTGAGGTGCTCGGGGACGGGCTGCACGGCGCCGGTCTCGACATCGTGGATGGCCTTTGCGATCGCCTCGTAGGAACGGTTCGACTTCGGCGCGGTGGCGAGGTAGGTGGTGGCCTGCGCGAGCGTGATGCGCGCCTCGGGCATGCCGATGAACTCGACCGTCTGGAGCGCGGCCACGGCGATGGTGAGTCCGCGCGGGTCGGCGTTGCCGATATCCTCGGAGGCGAGAATCACGAGGCGGCGCGCGATGAAGCGCGGGTCTTCGCCGGCCACGATCATCTTCGCGAGCCAGTAGATGGCTGCGTCGGGATCGGAACCGCGCACCGACTTGATGAACGCGCTGATCGTGTCGTAGTGGCCGTCCTCTTTCTTGTCGTACTGCACCTGTCGGCGCTGGACGCACTCCTGGATCACGTCGAGCGTGAGGTGGATCACGCCATCCGCCGAGGCGGGCGTGGAGCGTACCGCCACTTCGAGGGCGGTGAGCGCGTGGCGTCCGTCGCCGTCGCAGATTTCGGAAAGGAACTGCCGCGCGTCGGGATCGAACGTCGTCGGCACCTTGCCGTAGCCGCGGTCGGGGTCGGCGAGCGCGCGGTCGAGAAGGGCGGCCACATCCGCCGGCGCGAGTGGCTTGAGCTCAAAGACGAGCGAGCGCGAGGTGAGCGGCGTGTTGACGAACATGGAGGGGTTGTGCGTCGTCGCGCCGATCAGCACGACCGTGCCGTCCTCCACGTAGGGCAGGAGCACGTCCTGCTGCGCCTTGTTGAAACGGTGGATTTCGTCGATGAAGAGGATCGTGCCCATGCCGCCGAGCTCGTTGCGCGCGCGGTCGCAGACCTTGCGGATTTCGGCGACGTTGGAGACCACGCCCGAGCAGCGCACGAAGTTGCGGCGCGTGGTCTTGGCGATCACCTCCGCGAGCGTGGTCTTGCCACAGCCGGGCGGACCGAACAGGATGATGTTCGTGAGGCGGTCCGCCTCGATCACGCGGCGGAGCAGCTTGCCGGGCCCGAGGATGTGCGCCTGTCCGGCGACCTCCTCGAGCGTGCGGGGACGCATCCGCGCGGCAAGCGGCTCTGACGAAAAGTTGGACATGGACGCAAGCAACGTGTTTATGCCAGCTCGGCCTGCAGCAGACGGCGGGCCGCCCCTGGGCCTTCGAGCAGACGGAGGAAGTAGCCCTCCACCTTGTCCGCGAGCGGCGTCTGGGTGAGGTCGGTTCCGAAGATGGACGCGTTCGCGAGGATGGGCTTGAGCTGTCCCGAATAGGATGCAGGATCGTTCCACGCGATTCCCGCAAGCTTTGCCTGCAGTTCGTCCTTGAGCGGATCCGCCGAAACCTCCATCGGCTCGCCCGCGTCGTTGACGGCGAGCAGGTAGCGCATCCAGCCCGCAAGCGCGAGCGGGAGCGAGACGAGCGTATTGAGGTCGCGTCCGGTCGCGATGTAGCTCTTGACCGTCTCGCCGAAGCGGATTCCCACCTTCTGCGACGTGTCCGTGGCGATGCGGCGCGGATCGTCCGGCATGAACACGTTCGGCAGGCGCTCGTTCACCACTTCGTCGATGAACGCCTTGGGGGAGAGAATCTTCGGATCGACCACGACGGGCAGTCCCTCCACGTAGCCGAGGCGCTTGACGAGCTTCACGATGTCCGCGTCCTTCATCTCCTCGCAGATGAGCGTGTAGCCGAGGAGGCAGCCGTACATCGACATCGCGGTGTGGAGCGGATTGAGGCACGTCGTGACCTTCATCTTCTCCGTCTTGTTCACCGTGTCGCGGTCCGTCATGTAAACGCCGACCTTCTCAAGCGCGGGGCGTCCGTTCGGGAAGCGGTCCTCCACCACGAGGTACTGCGGCTTCTCGGCGTTGACGAACGGGGCGATGAACGTTTTCTTCGAGGTGACGATCGGCTCCATGCCCTCGATGCCGTCCTTCGCAAGCATCTCCACAACGCGCGGATGCGGACGCGGCGTGATCTTGTCGATCATCGACCAGGGGAACGACACGACCGACTCGTCCTCCACGTAGGCGAGGTACTCCACCGGCGCGAAGCCGTTCGCCACCCACGCCTTCGCCATCTCGACGACGGACGCCTTGAGCTTCTCGCCGTTGTGCGAGCAGTTGTCCATCGAGACGACGGCGATCGGAAGCTTGCCGGCGCGGAAGCGCTCCAGCAGCAGCGCCGCGACGATGGACATCGCGTGTCGGCTTGCCTCGGGGCCCTCCTTCATGTCCGCCTCCACCACCGGAAGGTACGCGCCGTTCGTCTGGCGCAGCTGATAGCCCTTCTCCGTGATCGTGAAGGACAGCATCTTCAGGGACGGCGCACGGAACACCGACTTGAGGTAATCCTTCGACTCCGCGTCCGCGAAGTTCGCCTTGACGCCCTTCGCGACGCCCGCGAGCACTTCCTTGGACACCGTGCCGTCGGGGTTGAGCAGCACGTTGAGCGTCAGGTTGTCCTGCGCGGTGTAGATCTGGTCGATGATGTCGTAGTCGAACGTGTCGCAGGCGATGATGCCCGTCTGCGAAAGTCCTTCGTTCAGCAGCCGCTGCGAAAGCGAACCAATGAAACCGCGGAAGATGTTGCCCGCGCCGAAATGCACCCATTCTGGCTCGGACTCGGTACGCGCGCGCATGGCGGCAATGTCGAACGACGGCAGTTTCACGCCGGCCTTTTCCCACGACTGTTTGTCATTGGCGATCGATTCAAGAGACAGTTTCATCTTTATCCTTTCTTGTTGCTGATTCGGCTGTGGCCGATATTATACCCGATTTTTCTCCCGCATATCAAGCCAGATTGAGGTGGAATTATTAGCCGGCTTAAAACGGACACACAGTTTAATGACGGGTTGCGAATGTACTCACAGGGACTCAGAATTGTGATATAATTTTCTACGCAAACCCACTCGTTCCAACCCAAAAAACGGGATATTGAAATGGAAACAGAAAAGACAACCGGCAATCGTATTGTGTTTTTGGACTGGCTACGGATCATAGCCTGCTTCATGGTCATGGTCATCCACTCCAGCGAACCATTTTACCTGGGCGGCGAGGCGCCGAACATCACGTCCATCGCGAACAAGTGGGACGCCATCTGGATCGCCATCGTAGAAAGCGTCTGTCGTGTGTGCGTGCCGCTGTTCGTGATGGCATCAAGCTATCTTCTCTTCCCATTGAAGAAGCCGACGGGCGAATTCTTCCGGCGGCGCCTTGCGCGCATACTCGTACCCTTTATAGTATGGGTCTGCGCATACGTCTGGTGGTTCGGCGACAGCTGGGGCAAGGCGTGCTTCAATTTCCCGGACGCCGGCGGACACCTCTGGTTCGTGCCGATGCTGCTTGGACTGTATCTCCTGATGCCGCTTCTCTCGCCGTGGGCCGAGAAGGTCACGGAGCGCGAACTGCGCGGCTGGCTGATTCTCTGGCTTGTTACGACGACGTTTCCGTACCTGCGCCGCGTGTGGACAGCTCTTTACGGCGATCCGTCGTTCGGCGCCGTGCCGTATCTCTACGGGGAGTGTCCCTGGAACATGTTCGGCATGTTCCACTACGTGAGCGGCTTCATCGGCTACATGCTGCTCGGCTTCTGGTTCCGTCGGTTCGCACCCGAGTTCTCCTGGCGGCGGACGCTCGCCGTGTCGGTTCCGCTCTGGCTGGCGGGCGCGGCCATCGTGGGCGGCGGATTCTATTTTCGGATACCCGAATTCCCGTGCGCGAAGCCGTATGCTTTTGCGGTCGATCTGGAAATGAGCATCGAATACTGTTCCACGGGAGTGGCGGTCGCGGTGATCGCGGCGTTCATGCTCGTCCGGAAGATCAAGGCGGACGGAGCGTTTTACCGGTGGATAGTGCGTCCGCTTTCCGAGGCGAGCTACGGCACCTACCTTCTGCACATGTTCGTGCTGCTCGCGGTGTTCGACGCGGTGCGTCCGCACTGCAACACGCCTGCGACGATATTTGTCACGGCGGTGGTGTCGTATGTCATCGCCTCGGCGGTGGGAGTCCTAATCCGCCGCATCCCGTTCGTGGGGAAACTCATCGTAGGGTAAAAATGAATGCCCCCTGCGAATGAATTTCACGCAGAGGCGCAGAGAGGCAGGGAGCGCAGAGATCAGAACTTGAAGATCAGCTCCCAGCGGATGAAGTATGCCGGACGTGATGAATCATAGTAGTCGCCAGGGTTGAATACCTCGGCGATGATATGACCGAAGACGGTGAAGCGGTCGAAGCCCGTGGCACCCTTGGGGGCAATTCGCAGCGGGAAGTCGTACCGTGCGGCCGTGAGCCAGCCCTTGTACATGCTGTCGCCGGAGCCATCCGCGTGGCCGAGATGGTCCTGCACCGCCGCGAACATTGGGCCAGAGTAGGCAGAGACGCGGTGGAGCTTGCCGATGTCGGCGCCAACGGTCAGTTTCGGGTAGGTCATGTTGCTCCAGTAGCCGAGGCCGTAGAGCGTGCCGTACTGGAACATCTCCGAGTCCATAGGCGCGCGCGCCCACATCGGGTCCCAGGCGGTGTCATTGTCATGTGCGCCCGTGCGGTGCTTGTCGCCGGAGAGGTAGTAGGCGCTCAGGCGCGTGTAGGGGCGGATCTGGTCGGGCGAGGTCACGTGCTTGTGGAAGTCGATTGCCGCGTAGCCCATCCAGCCGCCGGCCTGGACGTCGCTGGACTTCGTGCCGAACTGCTTCGCGCCTTCGAGGTCGAGGGAGACGTTCTCCGTGATCTGCGGCATCACGTGTACGCCGAAGGTGGTGATCTGCTTGTCGGGCATGCGCGCGCCGGATGCGGTGTGGTAGTCCTCCGCGTGCTTGTGAACGACGAAGAGCTGGTAGGGGAGGCGCTTCTCGAATAGTTCGTCGTTCCAGACGAGTCCGCCGCCCCATTCGTCCATCTCCGGCGAGTCGGCGGGGTGGATGGCGTTCATGGGCCGGCCTCGCGAGAGGCGGTTGCCGTAGCGGTAGTTGTTGCGTCCGTTGTCGTAGAGCGCGAAGGCGTCGAGCTTCGAGGTCTCGGTGGGGTGCAGCGTGAAGCGGAGCATGTCCGCATAGCAGCTGCGCGAACCCACGAAGGGCGCGCCGTCGATCATGATGCGGTCGAGGCCGAGCGTGGAGTGGAGGCCGTCGAAGAGGTCCTGGCGTCCGATGCGGAAGTCGAGAAAGCCGTCGAAGAGACCCTTGCCCTGAAACCAGAGGTTGTCCAGCACAACCTCGTCGGGGAAGTTGTATGCGCGGCGCTTGCGCTTCACGCCGTTCTCGATGAAGTGCTCGCGGAACTCGTTCACGAGGCGTCCGTACAGGGTGAATTCCTCGTAGTCGAACTGCCCGTACACGCGCGGGCGGACGCGCAGGTGGTTGATGTTCTTTTTGTAGGCGCGCGGCATCATGGCGCCCGGCGCGCCGGGCAGGCCCGGCACGTTGTGCATGATCTCTTCGCGGATGCGAAGGTCGGCTCCGAAGGAGGTCTGGAACGCGGAATCGACGGGCTCGTCGATGACGGGCACGTCGTTCGTTCCCGCTGCCGCGGCGCATGCTAACGCGGCGGTAGCTGTCGCAAGGATGATTTTCATGCATATAGTATATCATAAGCCGCCGTCCCGTGGAACGCCAGAATTGAAAAATCGAGTCCCAGTGTGCAGCCAAGATGGCGGCTTTCCCAGTTAGCGCGGCCCGCTTGGCGAGCGGGCCCTACCATTTAGGTCGCGACAAGCGCGGCCGCTCCCGCTGCGGCTTGCGTGGGCGTTCGTTCTTCCACAACGGGCGGTACGCCGATTGTATCAGTTTCGAGACATTTCTGATACAAATCAATCGACAGGTTAAACGCAATCTTGAACGATTCCCTGATGACTTCATGTTTCAGTTGAGCCATGAAGAATGTTTAAGATGCCAATTGGCATCTTAAACGGAGGGCGTGGGCAACACTTGAAATACATGCCATACGCTTTTACCGAAAATGGGGTCGCAATGTTAAGCGGTGTCCTACAATCCCCCAGTGCAGTCGCCTCAAACATTCAAATCATGCGGGCATTTGTCGCTATGCGCAAGGCTCTCGCTTCCATCGCGCCACTTCTCGCCCGTATTGAAGCGACAGACAGACGGCAAATCGCAGACCAGGCAAAGAACGACGCCAATCAGGTCCGCAACGAAGAGCGCTTCAAGCTGATTCTCGACGCGATGCAGGACAAGAAGTTCCCGCCGCAGAAGGTGTTCTATGACGGCCAGATATACGATGCGTTCGAGCAGATGAAAAAGTTCGTGCGCATGGCGCGTCAGGAACTGATCGTCATCGACCCGTACTTCGCCGACTCCGTTCTGCCGCTCATGGCGCAGAAGCGGCAGGGCGTGCAGGTGCTCGTGGTGAAGAACTCCCGGAACAAGTTGCTCCATGCCGTCGATGTGGCGCAGTTCAATGCCCAGTACGCCAACTCGCTTACGGTCAAAGTCTCCGACAAGTTCCACGACCGCTTTCTCGTAATCGATAAGACGGTGCTCATCCACGTGGGCGCGTCGCTGAACCACCTCGGCAAGAAGTGCTTCGCCTTCTCGTCAATGGACAAGTCCAACATCCCCGACATCGTGGCGAAGCGGTCTTCGCGTCGCTCGATCCAAACGGTTCGCTCGCGCGTCTCGTCTCCGCCCGCCCGCCTCTCCGCTTTCAGGTCCTTTGAAGGAAGTTTACTTTTGATGTTTTATAAAACGTTGTTTTATTTTAAATGTTTTATAAAACGTCAAGTTCAATTTAATGTTTTATAAAACTTCAAAAGTAAACGGCGTCACGTGTCAACGGTGACCCGCAACGGGCAAGATGCCCATTGTCCCAGTGTGCCGCCAAGATGGCGGCTTTCCCAGTTAGTGCGGTCCGCTCGGTGGTCGGCCCCTACCGATTCGCATGGTAGGGCGCGATCACCGAGCGCGCCGCATGTACCCCCGATTAAACAAGGGGCCAGGTGCTGGAACGGGGGGATTTGGCTGTAGGGAAGGTACAGATTATGCGTCCGCCGTCAAGCAGGGCGGCCGAGTTGTTGTCGATGCGAATCTCCGTGCCGCCGAGGATGTTTGCTGCGAGGAGGCATTTCTCAAGACCGTCGCCACGTCCGAAGTTCCATACCTCGTCCGGCTGCGCGAGGCGAGAGGGGCCGTCGTAGATTGATTCGTTCGGAAGTGCGGCGATGCGGGCGACGGTTTCGGTCGCGCAGGAACGCGACCCTCCCAGGGCAGATTTGGAAACGGGGTTGCGTTGGAGGGCGGCTTGGATGAATGGGCCTTCTTCCGTGATGGCGAGTTCGCGCGCGGCGTAGGGGGCGAGCGCGGCGGCGCGGTTGGTCGCGCGGAGGGCGTCGAGACGCTGGGCGATTTCGGCGTAGTCCATTTCGGGCGTGAGGTCGAGCGGGGCGTCGGAGCGGTCGAACGCGACGCGCGATGAATCCGGAAGGCGCGGCGTGACGAGGCGCGTATCGGCTGCGTCTTCGGGTGGTATGAGGAAGGAGGCGAGCCGCTTGGAGAAATGCGCGTAGGCGGCGGGATCGATCGTAGCCGTGGGGTAGAGGAGGTGGATGTAGCCGGTTGCGTGCGAGACGATCGTCACGCGCTCATGTTCGAGGGCGCGGCGGGCCTGCTGGGAGATTACGGTGCCGTTCGCCCACATGGCTCTCGTGACGAGGCGGCGGTTGTTCGTGAGGATGCCGGTGTCCACGTCGAGGAAGTTCTGCGAGTGGAGGGGCGTGGCCATGAGGTAGATGGATTCGAGGGGCAGGCCGCATACGACGAAAGCGGCGGCGGCGTAGAGGCCGGCGAGGGACACGCACTCGCCCGCGCCGACGGCGTGGCCTTCCTTGTGGCGGAAGGCGTCCATCGCCTCGATCGTCTCGGTCTTCCAGTAGGGGATGGTGTCAGAGGTGTACTTGTCGAGGCCGAAGTGGCGACGGATGTCGATGTCGTAGTAGTAGACGTCGCCCTGGTAGCCGAAGAGGGCGTTGGACTTGGTGATCTCGTCGGGGGAGAGGAAGGGGGCGAAGCGTGCGAGCTCGCGCTGCTGGGTGGTGAGTCCCCAAGTCTCGAGGTCGAGGTTGAACGTGTAGTTGTCCATGATGTGCTGGCGGAGACGCTGGAGGCGCCGTTTCGGGCGCATCTCGCGGATGCCGTCGAACCACGGAAGGTCGCGCCAGGCCCAGAGGCGCGGGGAGAGGATGTTCGCGAGCACGAGGGCGTACATCAGTTCGGGGAACACGAATATCTCCATGTCGGAGAGCGTCACGGCGGACGATTTTTCCTCGTTTGGTATGTCTTTCATTTCTTTTCTCTGGGGGCGGGTAGTATAGTAAAACCTGCCTTGTGCGTCAATTGCCGCGTCGCGCATTTGAAGTGATTGTGATTCGCATGACGCGGATACGGGCGGATATGCTATACTATCCAGCGTCGCAAGGAAGAGAGAGTTGACATGAAAATGAAATTTGCGGTGATCGGGCATCCGGTGGCGCATTCGCTGTCGCCGAAGATGCACGCGGCCAATTTCCGCGCCATCGGCTTCGACGGCACGTACGAGAAGTTCGACGTGGCGCCGGAGGACGTGGAGTCGTTCGTGCGCGAGAAGCAGCGCGAGGGCTACGCGGGCCTCAATGTGACGGTGCCGCACAAGCTAGCGGTGATTCCTCTTCTCGACCACGTGGATGTGAGCGTGTCGCGCTACGGCGCGTGCAACACTCTCAAGTTTGAGCCCGACGGCACGATCACCGGCTACAACACGGACGTGATCGGCTTTGTGGAAGGCCTTGCCGGACACGGCTTCACGCTCGCGGGGAAGCGCGTGTTCATCGTCGGCTGCGGCGGCGCGGGGAGCGCGCTCGCGACAGCGTGCTGCTACGAGAAGGCCGCGTCGCTCGTCCTCGCCGACCTCGACGGCGCGCGCGTGTCGGCGCTCGCCGAGAAGCTAAACGCCCTCGGACTCGGCACGCGCGTGGAGGTGTGCGGACCCGACTGGGGCGCGGCGGCGACACAGGCGGAGCTCGTTGTGAACGCGACGCCCATGGGACTCCACCCTGGCGAGCCGAGCGCACTGCCGCCAGAGTGTTTCCATCCCGGACAATTCGTTCTCGACATCGTGCCCACCGTGACGTTCCCGCCCACGGCGTCTGCGGCCCGCGCGGCGGGGGCAGTCGCAACGGACGGACTCGACTTCCTCGTGGGGCAGGGCGCGAAGTCGTTCGAGCTCTGGACCGGCCTTGCGGCCGACCGCGCCGCTATGCGCGCATCGCTTTCGTAACCCCAACAACCAAACCAACAAAGGAGAAAGTAAATGGAAATCATCATCTGCAAGACGAAGGAAGAGGCGAGCCGCAAGGCTGCCGACCTCGTGGCCGCGCTGCTCAAGACGAAGCCGACAGCCGTGCTGGGCCTTGCGACCGGCTCCACGCCTGTGCCCATGTACCAGGCGCTCGCCAAGGACTGCGCTGCGGGCAAGATCAGCTTCAAGAAGGCGAAGAGCTGGAACCTCGACGAGTACCTCGGCCTGCCGCCCACGCATGATCAGAGCTACCGCTACTTCATGGACAAGAACCTCTTCGACCACATCGACATCGACAAGAAGAACACGCACGTGCTGAACGGCCTCGCGAAGGACTGGCGGAAGGAAGTGAAGTCCTACGAGGCGGCGATCAAGAAGGCCGGCGGCATCGACCTCCAGGTGCTCGGCATCGGGTCCGACGGCCACATCGCATTCAACGAGCCGGGCAGCTCGCTCACGAGCCGTACGCGCATCGTGTCGCTCACGCCGCAGACGATCAAGGACAACGCCCGCTTCTTCAAGAAGGCGGCGGACGTGCCGAAGCAGGCTCTCTCGATGGGAGTGGGCTCCATCATGGAGGCGAAGCGGATCGTGTTGCTCGCGTTCGGCGCGAACAAGGCGGACGCGGTGAAGGGCGCGGTCGAGGGCGGCGTGTCGCAGTTCTGCACGGCGAGCGCGCTCCAGATGCACCCCGACTGCTGGTTCTTCTGCGACGAGGCGGCGGCCTCGAAGCTCAAGCTGAAGAAGTACTACGCATGGCGCGCCGAGGAGGCGTTGAAGGCGGAGCTCGCGTAAGGAGTGCTTGCCCCACGCCGTGTCGCGGACCGCAGGTTACCAGTCTACGGGCTTGCGGTTCGCCTTGATCTCGGAGTGGGCGTGCTTTTCCTCGAGCATTCGCTGTTTCTGGCGGCGGGAGCGACGGCGCTTCTGCCGCCGCTTCTTTTCGCGGGCCTGCTGTTCGGCGGACTTGCGTCCCTGCTCGCGCGCGAGGATGCGCTCGGCGAGGGTGCGGCGCGCGAGCCAGCGGTTGATCTCGCGCGAACGGTTTTCGCCGCAGCGCACCTGGAGTCCGCTTGGCGGGTGGAAGAGGCGCACGACGCTGGACGTCTTGTTCGTCTTCTGCCCGCCAGGACCGCCTCCGAGGATGAACGTCTCCTCGAGGTCCTCCTCGAACACGGAGGCCTCTGCCATCAACGACTTGATTTTTGCTATTGTCTCTGGGGTCATCATTTTGCTATACTCTTTCCACCATGAAAAAGGCACTCGTTCCACTTGCGGACGGCTTCGAGGACATCGAGGCTGTATCCATAGTCGACGTCCTCCGTCGCGGAGGCGTCAACGTAGTCACGGCATCGCTGTCGGACGGCAAGGCCGTCCGTTCCGCACACGGCATCCAGATGGAGGCCGACGCGCGTCTCCCCGACGTGCTAGAAGACGAATACGACGCTATTATACTACCTGGCGGCGGAGAAGGCACGCAGAATCTTTCAGAATGCGAACCGCTGTTGGAGCGGCTGCGTCGCCAAAAGGCGGAGGGCGGGCTCGTGTGCGCCATCTGCGCGGCGCCCACGGTGCTGGAAAAGGCGGAGGTGATTGAGGACGAGTCGGTTACGTGCTATCCCTCCTGTTCGCCGCAGATGGGCCGGCCTGTCGAGTCGGTGCCGGTGATCGCGGACGGACAGATCATCACCGGACAGGGACCTGGCGCGGCGATGCTCTTTGCGCTCGTCGTGCTCGCCCACCTGACGGACGAGCGGACTGCCTACGGTATTGCCAACGGAATGATCACAGAGTTCTCGTGATGCGCAAGGCGCTTGTAAGGGTAGTGGTGCTAATCGTCCTCGCCGCGCTGGTTGTCGGGGGTGCGTGGCTGTGGATGCGCAGGCCCTGGCGCGTCGTCGCGACCGTGAACGGAGTTTCCCTCACGGCCAGCGAGCTCGACCTGCGCGCCAAGGCGCTCGGCGGCGACCTGCGCGAGACGGCGCGGACGTGGATTGCCAAGGAGGTGCTGCTCGGCGAGGCCGTGCAGCGCGGCGTGTCGGTGGCGGAGGAGGACGAGCGTGCGACAACCGACATCCTTGCGTCATGGTTTGCCGCCCACGGGATGACGGCGGAACGCTTCTTCAAGGAAGGGCCGATCCCGGAGCAGGCGCGCCGGCAGGACCTCAAGGAGGGGCTGCTCATCAACGCCCTTGTGAAGGAAGGCCTGCGCACGGTCTCCTTCCCAGATTTCTACCACTCGCTGCGCGATAAGGCGCAAGTGCACTGTCCCGAGTTCCCTGAGCTGGAGCGCATCGACACGGGAACGCCCCTCTACGCCGGGATGTGGGGATGGCGTCCTTCGCGTGTTGCCGCCGTTGCCGCAGGGCAGGTTGTTACTGCAGCGGAGCTTGACCTGCGCGTACAGAACGCGCGTGACGACTTGCGCCGGATGGGCAGGGCGCAACCGGACGAACGCGCCCTCCGCCGACGCGAGATGCAGGTCTGGATCGTCAAGGCCGTCATGCGCGCCGAGGCCGACCGGCGCGGCTTCGCCGTGACGTCAGACGACGAGAAGTCGAGAATGTCGCAGATGGCCGCTGCGCTGAAGCCCCATGGCCTGACCGTGGCGCAGTTCTTCAAGGAAGGTGTGCTGCCGGAAGGGCTTAAGTGGGACGATGTCCGCTCCGCTATCCGCATCGACAAGTTCCTGGAGCGCGACAGGGGCGACAAGCTCAACGTCACGACGCAGGAAATCGAGACTCGCATGGCCGAACTACGGGAACGCGCGGCCAAGGAGTCGGCGCGCGGAGGCAAGGCCAAGATACGGAGCGACCGCAAGACAGCCATTGACCAGCTGCGCCGCGAACGCTACTTGAAGGAATACAGGGCAATGTTCCGTTCGCTCTTCGCCACGGCCCGCGTGTGGTGTCCTGAGTTTCCGGACATGGAGAATGTGGACGGCGTGTCGGTGCCTTTAGCATCAGAAAAGGGGAGTCCGAGATGACGCGGCGGGTTAAGTGGTCGATAGTCGGCGCGTGCGCGGCACTAGTCCTTGTTGTGGCAGGGATCTTCGCGTTGCACAGGCGCGCGCAGCGTGAGGCTGCCGCCGCGGAGGCGGCCAGACTTGAGGCGGAGGCAGTCGCCGCGCGTGCGGCACTCTACGCACAGTTTGGAATCGACGTGCCGGGAACGCGTCTTTTCGTGCCGCTACCGCCGGGCCTCGCCCACCACATGGGGCGCGCCAAGATCGGGCAGAAACTCTTCAACGACCGGCGGCTCACCGCTTCACGCGTGTCGCAGGGACTCGTTTGCGGGGCCTGTCATCATCTGGGAGCAGGCGGCACCGATTCCAGAATCCACCATGACATACTGACGCGTCCAGTGTACAATGCCGCGTTCGCCACGGCGTACCTCCACGATGGAAGTCTCTCGAACCTGCACGCTGTTGTAGGCAAGATGATCGAGGAGCCGCACTTCAGCTGGGGTGGTCCGCTCGCGGGCGTTGCCGCGCGTCTGTCCGGGGACGCCGCACTCGCCGCGCGCTTTCGGTCGGAGTACGGGGACGACGGCCTCGTCGGCACGAACGTGGTGGACGCCGTCGTGGAGTATCTCAAGACGCTCGTCACGGAGGGTACGCCGTACGATTTCTGGTGCGCGGGCCATACGGACAGTCTCAACCCCGAACAGCGGCGCGGGAGCGAGGTGTTCCTCGCGGCTAGTTGTATGGACTGCCACGACGGTCCCGTACTCGGCGCGCGGAAGGTCTCGCGCGGACGGAAGGTGTCCGCACTGCGCGGACTCAGATTGCGCACGGCGTATCTCACGGAAGGCAAGATCAAGGACCTAAACGCCGTCGTGCCCCTAATGCCCGGCGGCGAGGCGCTTCCGCCTGAGGACCGGAAGTCGCTCGTCGAATTCCTCAAGGTACTGTAGGGACAATTTGCATTAGTGGCAATGAATACGCTTTTGGGCAAACGCCTGTGAATTGTTCGGAATCAATATGCTCTACATGAAAACTCTGTCAACCATTCTCCTTTTGTTTCTTCCCATCGCGGTGTCGGCGGTCACATACAGGCGTCCGATCGAGCGCATCGCATCTATGGACCCGATCCATTCGTCGTCCGTGCCGGACTCCCGCATGATCCAGCTTGTGTACGAGCCGCCGCTGGGCATTGACTACGTTGCGCGCCCGTACAAATTGATTCCGTGCGCGTGCGAGCTGCCGACGATCAGCAAGGACCGCATAGTCTACACGTTTCGCATGCGGGAAGGCATCCGCTTCCAAGACGATCCCTGCTTCCCCGGCGGCAAGGGACGCCTCATGGACGCACACGACGTGGTGTTCTCTCTCAACCGCCTCCGCGACAAGTCGAATGCGTCCAGCGGCATGTGGACCATGGACTACGTGGCGGACGTGAAGGCCTCCGACGACCGGACTGTGGCTATTACATTGACGAAGCCGTTTCACGTATTCCCGTGGCTGATGGCGATGTCCTTTACCGGCATTGTTCCGCACGAGGCGCTGGAGACGTACGGCGCGAAGTTCGGCCAGCACCCTGTCGGGTCGGGTCCGTACCGCCTGGTGGAATGGTGGCGCAACCACCGCATGGTGTTCACGCGCGAGACGGGATGGCGCGGCTGGGCGGAGGTCGGGAATCCCGCGCCGTACGACAGGCTGGAGTACCTCGTCGTGTCCGATCCATCCACGCAGTGGCTGATGTTCCTCGGCCACGAGCTGGATGCCCTGGGCGGCATTGACCGCAACAACTGGGACGCGGTGGTGGACAAGCACGGCAAGCTTGCGCCAGGTCTGGCCGCGCAGGGCGTGCGGCTCCTTTCCGCCCCAATCATGCAGGTCATGTACGTGGGCATCAACATGGACAAACCGCTTCTCGGCAAAAACAAGAAACTGCGTCAGGCGCTGAACTGCGCTTTCGACGCGCCCGCGTGGAAAAGATTCCTGAACGACCGCGTGGAGCCGGCCGACGGCCCGCTGCCGTTTGGCGTGGACGGTCGCATCGAGACGCCGTTCAAGTATTCGTTCAATGTCGAGAAGGCGAAGACGCTGCTTGCGGAGGCTGGTTTCCCTGGCGGCATCGATCCCAAGACTGGCAAGCGGCTTGTCCTTCCGATATCGCTCGGCCGTGCGGACCAGGGCGCGCGCGAGGAGGTGGAACTTCTGCAGGGATTCTACGACCGCATCGGGATACGTCTGGAACCGCAGTTCATGACATGGGCCGCGTACCTCAAGGCGGTGTCGGACGGGCATGTCACGCTGTTCATGTTCGGTTGGGTGGGAGACTATCCCGACGCCGAGACATTTCTCCAGCTCTTCCATTCCCGGAACTGCTCGCCGGGCGCGAACCACTGCAACTACCGCAACCCGGAATTTGACAAATGTTACGACGAGGCGATGTCCGCCGAAACGCCGGAGGCCCGTCGCGAGGCGTGGGCGCGCGCGCAGGAGATCGTGCGCGAGGACTGTCCGTGGATATACCTCTATTTCTACAAGTCCTTCGCGCTGCACTGGGATACCGTGGGCAACTACCGCCTCACCGACTTCCCGTACGGCATGGAGAAATACATCCACCACCAACCCCCATCCTCTGTAAAATAGAGTCGTCGCGGGTGCCGTGCAGAAGAACATCCAGGTGGCAAAATGAAAAAAACGATAGATCCAAGTTTTGTATGTGCGCTGACCGCCGTGTTCATGGCGGGTGGCGTGTTCGCGGCGGGAGACTCCCTTGACAACATGGGGAACGTGCGTCTCAAGGGATATCTCGGCGAACGGCTGGATGCGATGATCGCGAACCACGCCGCCGCCCAGGATGTCGATTACATCACCGCGCCGTTCATGGAGAAGACCGAGCGCCGGGGGTGGTGGCAGACGGAATTCTGGGGCAAGTGGATGCATTCGGCCGTTCCGTACCAGCGGTATTTGGAGAATGGAAAGTATAAAGGAGGGGAAGATCTCCATGCCAGTATAGAGCGGGGCGTGGAGAGGATGCTCGCCTCGCAGGAGCCGAACGGCTATATCGGCAACTACCCAGACGAACTGCGCTGCGGCGAGGGGTGGGATGTCTGGGGCATGAAGTACACGATGATGGGGCTGCTGCATTACTATGATGGGGAACGGGGAACGGGGAATGGGGAACGGGGAAAAAGGGCGCTTGAGGCGGCAAAGAGGCTGTGCGATTACGTGATTGCGGAGATCGGGCCGAATGGCAGGCGTGGGCGCGAACTCTGGCAGACGGGCAACTGGTCGGGCTACGCGAGCTCGTCGATTCTTGAGCCTGTCGTCTGGCTGTACAAGCGCTGCGGGGAACAGAAATATCTCGACTTCGCCGCCTACATCGTCAAGGGAATGACCGAACCGGAATCCGGTCCGCGTCTGATCGACTTGGCACTCAAGGGCATATCGGTTGCCGACCGCAATGGATACGGAAACAAGCCTGACGCGCATGGCGGGTATGTGATGAAGCACAACCGCTGGAAGTCATACGAGATGATGAGCTGCTACCAGGGGCTGTTGGAGTACTGTGAAATTGTAAAATCGGGTAAATGTGGAAATGCCCACTACTCGGTGCCGCCGGTGGAGGACATTTTCAAGGCCGTTGTTATGACGGCTGAGGACATCGTGAAGGAGGAGATAAACCTTGCGGGAGGATGCGCCTGTTCCGAAGCGTGGTTCCACGGGGCGCGCAAGCAGCATCTGCCGTACCTCAGGCTGCAGGAGACGTGCGTCACCACCACATGGATGCGCTTCTGTGAGAAGTTGCTGGACACGACCGACGACCCGAAGTGGGCGGACGAGATTGAAAAGACGTTCTACAACGCCTATCTTGGGGCCATGAAAGCCGACGGCGCCGAGTTCGCGGGATACACACCTCTCTCCGGCAACCGCTACCATGGGCAGCATCATTGCTACATGCACACCGACTGCTGCACGGCGAACGGTCCGCGCGGATTCCTCTGTTTCCTCAAGAAGCTGTTTGCGGTGCGCGACGGTGTTGCGACATTCAACTTCTATTCGTCGGCGCTTGTGAGCGGCGAACTGCCGGACGGACGCAAGGTTGCGTTCGACATGTACTCGCTCTATCCCCGCTCGAACGCCGCGCGGATCGTGAGCCACACGGAGGGCGTGGGCGAAGCCCCGCTCAGGTTGCGCATTCCGGGATGGAGCGCAAAAACGGAGGTGAAGGTGAACGGCAAGGCGCTTGAAGGGGTCTCGGCCGGTTCGTATTTCACGGTCAGGAGGGCTTGGAAGCTCGGCGACATCGTGGAGATCAAGTTTGACATGCCGGTTGTCGCGCATACGCTCAATCACCACGTGGCATTCACGCGGGGTCCGGTCCTGCTCGCCCGCGACAGCCGCTTTGCGGACGGCGACCTGACGGAGCCGTTCAGGCGCGGGATCAAGGACGGCCAGCCGATGCCGACGTTCGCGGCGGTGCGCACGCCCTCGGACGACATCTGGATGGCGTTTTCCGCGACGCTCCCGATTGGCTCACACCACGAGAATCCTGAAGCGAGCAATCCCGCGACCGTGTTTTTCTGCGACTACGCCTCAGCCGGCAACACCTGGCACCGCGACAACTACTACAGAACCTGGTTCCCGATTGAATACGGCCCGCACGAGTGAGCCAAACCACCTGTCAGCGGCCGTTGATGTTGAACTCGTAGTTGCGGTTCTTCTTGGAGTCCTTGTCGGTCGTCCAGATGACGCCGCGCGTCGCGTCGTACTTTAGTTCCTTGCCGTACGCGAAGGGGTCTTCCGGCACGGCCGGCAGGAACTCAGGCACAAGTTCCGCCAGAGTTTTAGGATATGCGCCGGTCTTACGCTTGAACCGAGCCGCCGCAATGGCCGTTTCCGCGGCTGTGTGCTGGAAGCTGCTTTTCGCGATGGAAATGGCAATGCCTTGCCACTCCGGCATAGTCACCTCTATCATCTTCTTGCCGACAAAGTTCGGGCCAAAGCGCCAGCCGGTTGTAGCGCCGCACGCAACGCGCGCCTCTTCTTCAAGTTTTTCCCACTCCGCCTTGTCATAGCCGAGACGGAAACGTTCCTTCATTTTGTCAAGTAGGTTGGCGTATGTCGTCCATGAGCGATTGCGATGAAAGGCGTAGGGCCTGATCAGCGGTACAATCCGCGCCACCCATGCATCCAGTGCGGTCGAGTTGTCTCTGTTCTTCAGGAAAGTCGAGATCTCCGAAGTGTCAACCTGTTCCATCATCTGCCCGAAGCACACCGTAAAATCGTTGTTCAGCATCCTCTGCGCACGTTCGTGCCTGTTTGGCAGCTCGAACTGTCGCAGGGCGTCCTGAAGGCGGACAAGGTCCTCGTCGGTCGCCTTGCCCGATTGCACGAGCTTCATGGCAATGTTGTCTGCATACCGCAAAAGACAGCCATTCGCCACCAGCCACCTGACGGCGGACTCCGAGTCGTTCTCCATCTTGCGCGCAAGCAAAAGCATGTCGCGGACAACGCCTGTCGCCGCCTTCGTCTCTCCGCGCTCCAGATGGCGCATGGCCTCAAGCTCTGCAAGCCTGCACAGTTGAAAGAGTCTGGTGATGGCGGGGAAAAACAGACGCTTCCCGGTAGCATGGTCAAAGGCATACCATGTCTTGCGCTGCGCCGCCTCGTGGAATAGAGCAAGCGGCTTTGTTGCCTCGGAAAGAATCAAATCCCTTTCCTCCGTCGTCATGCCCTTATTGGATTTGTTGATCTTATGCTGACAAAACCTCTCAAAAGCCTCCTTGTAGTTCTCGAATATGCCATCAAGTACGAGCTTGCCGGTTTTTTCGCTGACCACGTTTGCCGCGGAGTCCAAGGCGCAGTACACGTTGTCCGCGTCGGTCGGCACCTCCATCGGGTTGACGAACCTCGATATGTCCGGCGGTTCGCAGTCAAAGGAATTCAATCCGACGTATGCCGCCGCCACGACAAAGGCTGCGACGACCGTAATTGCGGTCCACTTGACGATCTTGAGCATTTTCTTCATGACTGCCTCACTTTTCTTTGACTGATTGACTTGAAATTGTTTCTGCCTGTGTCAAATACCATCCGCCGTACACGCCTTCGCCAAGAACTTCGTAGCCGCCCTTCGCGATACGTTCTTTTCCGGAGAGGGCCTTTCGTCAGCCACCTCCGGCAGCTCGTCGGGAAACCCAAGGGAATTGGCGCCTTTCCTGCGCAGGTCCATTTTGAAGAAGTTTGCCAGGATCGAGCACAACCAGGTGAAGAACGCCGATTCGCCCTTGAACGAACCGATGCTTTGGATTGCGCGCGCGAGCGTGCGCGCGACGAGATCCTCCGCATCGGACTCGTTGCGGCATAGACGCATCGCCGCTGCGTAAAGGCGGCGTCCGTATGCATCGACGAGCAGTTTCGCCCCCGTGCCGGGGCGTTCCCGTAGCTCTTCCAGAATCTTGCTGTCGTCATCCATCAACATGTCAGATGCATGAAGAGTCGAGACCCTTGGCATTTTTTATTGTTTTTTCGCATTGCGCCAAGATTGTACCATAATCCATTAATTGCATCAAGCACGATATCCCACGCAAAAGGGCGCATGCGTTTTTACCCATACGTATTTGGAAGCAACCATGACAACTTTCAAGAACAACATTATCCTGCGGGCGCACCTTGAACATTCAGAATTGTGGTAGTTTGAGGATCGGCAAATGGGCGCGGGCGAGTTAGCCCGCGCGCCAAAGGCAAGTTGTTTCAAATAGTTGTTTCCAATCATCAGAAGGCTCGGCGTTGAGGAGATGTGCCCCACGTAAAAGCAGGTGATTTCTGACATGACACACCATTCCGACTCCCCAAGGATTCCAAATGATTAGATTTTCGCGCTGAAGTTTTGCTGGCGCGACGGTTCCTGGAGCGGTTCGGGCGGCCATCCTGCGGGGGCCGCCCGATATTTTTTTCTGACTTATTTCACATTTCCCCTTGACTTCCCCGAAGGAGGGACGCTCCCCGGACGCGTACGAGATGGCGTGCGACTCGATGGAGGTCTCGAAGGGCTGCTGCGGGCCTCTCGTCGCGAGGGGCGAGAACCAGCGGAAGACCGAGACCGGCGTCGTGGCGTGGACGGGCGGAGTGAAGTTCACGACCCAGTCCGAAGGCGAGGAGTTCAACGTCGTCGCCTGCGAGGAGACGAAGGGGGGACATGCCGCGGGATGTTCGCCACGAACTACGACGTCGGCTGCCCGGAGGTGGCGTCGGAGGTCGTGGAATGGGGGCGGCGCAGGTGGAACGTTGAGTCGAGCTTCGACGTCGAGAAGAACAACGACTACGGGCTTGAGCACGTGTTCTGCAACCACTGGCGGTGCAGCAGGAACTTCTACCTGCTCATGCAGCTCGCGAACAACCTCTGGCAGATGTTCAACGCCTGTGAAAGAAATACGACACCTTGATGTTTAATATTGACAGAGGCAACAAGAACAAACAACAAAAGAAAGGAAAACAGTATGGCGAAAAGACCTTGTTACAGACCGTTGGAGAGATATGTCGGATACAGGACCGTGGAGTCTCCTGAGTTCACTTGGCATCCTGGATTCGCTTTTTCGCAGAAGCAGAAAAACGTCGTTGCCCTGCACGACGCCATCCACAGGATCGATCCGTCGGCGAAGGTGCTTGAGATTTCAAGCAAGTCGCTGCAGCCGCTCGGCGTGAGTTTGAGCGCCTTCAACCTGAAGTTTCCGCACGGCGGAGTCGAGTGCTCCGTGGAGTCGGTGTTTCAGGCGAGCAAGGTGTTCGACGGCGGGGTTGGCCCGTTCCCGGAACTCTACTCCCACGATTCGCGTGAAGTCCGCCACCATGGCCACCATGTCCAGGAAGCGTCCGCCGGACATCGCCTTCTCGCCTTCGAACTTGATGGAGTCCGGTGGGATCTCGAGCCGAAGACGGCATTCTTCTATCATCTCTACATCAAGGCGCTGCTCGCCAATCCGAAGCTGGCCGAGGAGCTGAGGGAATTCGACGCATTCACTGACATCGAGTTCAATCCGAACAGACAGATCAACTGCCAGGCTGCTGCTGCGGCGTTTTACGTCTCGCTCTGCAGGACCGGAAAATTGGAAGAGGCGATGTCAAGCCGCGAAGCGTTTTTGCGCATGCTGTGATATCCAGCATGGCGCTTATGCACCGGTAGGGGCCGACCACCGGGCGGCCCGCAATTCCGGCGCGCTCGGTGATCGCGCCCTACCGTGAGGCGCACTCGGTTCGCCCCAGCCAGAATTCTGCTATGGTGCGCGGATAAATCTTCCGTGTTTTTTTTGTGCAGATGCGAGTTTGTCGCATCTGTAGCGTTTATTGTTTTTGAGGGTTGTGAAAATTGTCCGAGAAAGGAAGTTAAGAAATGGGTGAAAGCAAGACTGGATATGGTGTGACGCACACGTTGAGTGAAACCGCTGAATTGTTGGGTATATCCCGCGAGCGGGTGCGGCAGATTGAGAAGAAGGCACTGGAAAAGGTACGGACGCAACTGAAGTCGCGTTATGGCATTACGACTTTGTCGGAAATCCTAGGATGGACATAAAGATTTCCGGGCCGAAAAACTCCCCATGAGCCAGCCGATTTTTGCTATACTGTCGGCGTTGCGCTTTGGCAAGGTGGCACAAGAGGAAGAACATGAAGACGAAAAGTAAAATGGATGCGTGGAAAACATGGGATAGGTTTTTTAACCGGTTCAGCTGGATAGTGCTGGGCCTGGAGGTCGTATATGTGGTGGCGCGGCTGCTGATTTCTGTGGAGACGGCGGCGGGTATTGACCGGTATCTTGGCTGGTTTATGCCGATATTGCTTGCGGGAGCCGTCGGATACATTACGAACTGGCTGGCGCTTTGGTATCTGTTCAGACCGTACGAGCCACATCTTGGCGGACGCATCCAGGGGATTATCCCGAGGCAGAAACGCGAAATGGCCGTCTCGCTCGGCAACATGGTCGGGAAGAAACTTCTGAATCCTGATGCGCTCGTCGAGGAGATGAAGGGTGAGGTGCTGGCGTTTGTGAACGACACGCGGCGGATGACTCAGCTCCGCGACTGGATTCAACGGTATCTTGTTGAGCATGAAGCCGAGATCGTCGAGTTCGTGTCGCCGTACGTGGAACGTCAGGTCCTTGCCGTCATTGACAGTCTGGCAACGGATGATACCTGGTCGAAGATATGGAACGAGGGAATCCTGCCGCGAATCAAAAGCGAGGGATCCCGGCGGTTCATAGTTGAAAAGCTGGTTGAGGCACTTCGTGAAAACGCGGGCGGAATCATCGAGGAGGTGCGCGGTGAATTGCGCACCTTCCTACGGCAGAAACTGAACGAGAAGATCCCGTTTGGCATAGGCGCGAATGCGATTACGGACTATGTCATGGAAAACTTTGCCGATTATGAGAGCATGAAGGCCAAGCTGGACGGATGGCTGGTGCGCGAGGCAACTCAGACGATGTTGAGGGAGAAGCTTCTCGCATACGCGGACCAGCTCACTCTGTGGATGAAAGGCGAAGAGGGACAGAAGGTGATGGGCGGAATTATCCGTGAGATGAGGGTGCGCGGCAAGCGTTACATTGCTACGTATCTCCGCGAGAATGTTCCCGTGCTCATCGACCGTGCATTCGCCTCTGACATGCTGCGCGAAAAGCTTGAGAAGGGAGTGCTGCCAAAGGTCGGCGTGAAGGTCGCCCAGCTCATCGGCGAGAACAAGCAGGCGATTCTTGACAAGCTCCGGCTTGAACAGCGCGTCACGGAAGCTGTTGACGGCATGTCCATCGCGACATTTCACCAGACGCTTGACGAGTTCATGTCCGAAAATCTCTGTGCCGTCCAGGTGCTGGGCTTCGTTCTCGGTGCAATAGTAGGTTCGCTCCAACTGCTGACACGGATTTGATCATGAATTGGCTGATGTTCAAAGACGACGATGCGGAGACGCTTGAATCGTGGAATAACTCTGCTACGGAATGCGTCAGGAATGTGTCGTCGGAGGTGGATGAGGTCAGTCTCATCCTCCCCGCTGCTGAAGATGCGAAATTCGCGTATGCGAAGAACTTGGACCTCACGGGGCGGTTCTGCATATCCTTTACGGACGGCGACACGCAAGAGTTTGACATTCCCCTCCCGTACCATGGCATATTCGTGACGCGCGGCGCCGGCGCCGAAAACAAGGACGCGCCCCAGCGTCTTGTCTGGAGCTCCTGGCTCGGCGAGATGCCGGGTCTGCGCAAGGTGCGCGTGCCCAATGGCAAGGAGCTGGAGCTTCGTCTGGGGTTGCCGGACGGACGCTTCATCCGCATCGGTGACGAAAAGCTCTCAAAGTCTGACCGGTACGAAATAGCCTTCGCCCATTGGTGGGCAAATGAGGTGGTTGGAAAGCCCGGTGTGGCAAGGGCGCCCTCGCCCTTGCTGCAAGGCCGGGGCGGCCTTGCCACATCGCTGCAAGATCTGAACTTGGATCTGAAGGAATGGGCGCAGGCGAATCAGGACAAGATAGAAACATTTGATGCCGATGACTTGGACCACCGCATGGCGGTGACGTTTCCGGTTTGGCTGCGCAATCGCCTTCTTCGACTCTACTATCGTTTCTTTGTCTTGAAGAATGGAACGCGAGATAGCTGGAGTGATTTGGCTGCGGAGCTTGTGCCTATTTCGTCGATCGGTGAACGGCGATTCAACGGGTTTGACGTCATCCGTCCGGACAACATTCTTGAGGCGGCTGGACGCATCTGCGGCATCAAGCGCTTCAAGATGAGCCGAAGCCACGTTGGGTTCCTGCCCGCCGAATTCCGGCAGAACCATCCCTCGTTTGAAGGACGAATCTGCCCGATCGAGAGCCCCGAGTCCGAGATGGTGGGCATCCAACTACAACTCGCGCGTGGGGCGTGGGTGGATGCGAAGGGACAGATTAATGCGAAGAGCGGCCGCCTCGGCGAGGCGGCCCTACCATCGCGGCCGCCTGTGAGCTGGTGCACGTCGCTGATTCCGTTCCTGAACCACAACGACGACGCGCGCAGCATGATGGGCGCGAAGAACATGCGCCAGGGCGTGCCCGTGAGCGGGGCGGAAGCGCCGCGCGTGATGTCTGGCGGCGAAGAGGGGCTTGTTGAATTCATGCGCCCGCTGGAGCGCGCGGGGTTGTGTCCGACATGCTCGGACGGCGGCGAGCTGAAGATCGGTCGCGACCTGCTTGTCGCGTACATCCCCTGGTATGGCTGGAACCTCGACGACGCGGTCGTGGTGAGCGACGCAATCGTGAAAGAAATGGCCGTTACTGAAGAGAAGGACTACGCGCTCGACATTGATCCGGGCTGGACGTGTACCAAAATCCTCTCGGCGGGGGCACCTCTGCGTGAGGGTACGGCCATTGCGGAATTCAAGAAGATTGCGAACGGCAAGGAACAGACCCATACGATCCGGTATTTCGACGCCGCCCCCGCGAAGCTCGTGCAGATTGAATACCCGCCTGAAATCAAGGAGAAGCCGCTCAACCGCGATCCGGGATTCGTAGGCCGCCTGGAGTACCGCATTGCGCGCACGTTCGCCCTAGAGCCGGGTGACAAGTTGATGGGACGCCACGGCAACAAGGGCGTCGTCTCCAAGGTGTTGCCTGCGAAGGAAATGCCGAAACTGAAGCTTCCCGATGGCATGACAGTGACGGTTGACATTCTCTTGAACCCGCATGGCGTCCTCTCGCGCATGAACCCCGGTCAGCTGCTGGAGACTCATTTGGGATGGTTGTTCCACAACGGAAAGACAGATGCGGACGTGCTGAAGGACGGGGCGTCCGGACCGGCGGGTGCGCCATGTTGCGGCGCGCTCGACCACGAGAAGGTCCAGCGTCTGCTCAAAGAGACGGGACTCGACGAATATGGCAAGGCATATCTGCACTGGACGCTGCCCGACGGACGCAAGGTTACAACGGCATCGCCCGTCGTGGTGGGGTACCAGCATTTCTTCCGCCTCCACCACATCCCCGCGTTGAAAGCGCAGGCGCGTCGTGGCGGGAAGGACGCATTGTATTCCTGCGCCACGGGACAGGCCGCGCACGGGCGGCTCATTGGCGGCGGACAGCGCGTGGGCGAAATGGAAATGTGGGCGCTTTCGGCCTATCCCGGATCGGAACCGATCATCGCGGACCTTCTTCGCAACTCCGATGCCGTCGCCGTCAAGGGGACGGGCAAGCCCGCACTCGACCAGACTGGATTTTCCCAAGTCCTGTCCGCCTATCTTGCGGCCATGCTGATCAGGATGGATGTCAACGCGAAAAAGAAGACAGTGTCGTTTTCGCGGATGTCGGATAACGAACTGCTCAAACGGATTGGCCTCAAGGAGGAACAGGATCGCAAGGGTCGGACAATCGGAAAGGCGTCTGCGGTGGCGGTCCATTCGGCACAGTTCCGCTGTCCGAAGGATTCCGCACGGCTTGCGTTCGGTGGAATGCGTTTTACGTGGAATGGGGGCGACAAGCGGAATACGCTGAGCCTTGCGTCGTTGCTGTCACTTTTTGGCGTAACGATCAAGGGACCGCTGGAAGAAAGCAATGGCAATTATTGGATGCGCGTTTCGGGTGCCTGCAACGGGCGAGACGCCCGTTGTCCCAGTCGGGAGGATTGCCTAGAGGTACTGCCGATTTGGGGAACAAAAGGGGGCTCGGCCACAACTTTGTCGTTGGAGGTGAAGACTTCTGCACTTGGCATTGACGGCGTGGGCGATGTGCGTTGTTTCATCAAAAGGAAGGTGAATGCGGGCGAGGTACTTCGGAGGATGTGCCTCAAGACGTCGGACAAGCAGGCGGAAAGCATCGGAGACGCGCTCGTGCTGTGTCCGTGCGAATTGTGTAGTGCGAGTAAGCCGGGCGAGCGGTTCCTTCTCAAGGCTGCAAATGAGCAAAACGAGATGGCCGAAGGAGGCGTGTGCGATCCGGCGATGTTCGGTTCGCTTAACGAGGCATTCGTGTGCGCTGAAGAAGAAAAGTGGGGCGTGATCGAATTGCCGGAGCCGATCGACTATCCCGCGAAAGCATTGACGGGCAAGAACTTGCACGACCAGCCGAAGTTGCGCTACGTCCCCGTCCTGCCGATCAGGTACCGCGTGGGATACGAAGGCGAGGTAGATCCGTTCGGGTACGGGGAGATTGTCGCCGCGTGCGACCGGTATGCCAAGGCGAAGGAAGAAGACAAGGCGAAGGCGTTGACGCAGATCGAGAAGGCTGTCGCGACCGTGTTTCAGGTTTTGCGTGATGCGTGCTGCGGGAAACACGGGCTCGTGAGGCGGGAGGGACTAGGGCGGCGCGTGGACCGTTCGTGTCGTATGGTGATCACGCCGGGGCCGGATCTCGCGTTCGACGAGGTCGGCGTTCCGGCGTCCATCCTCTGGGAGCTTCTGGCGGACCGCGTCACCGATGAGCGGATCAAGGTCGAAGGGAAGCCACAGAGCGTGGACCTGCGTGTGACGGCGCATGGTGTGACGGCAGCGGGGTTCGGCTGGCGCTCGCCTAAGGAAAGCTCGAAAAAACGGCTCACAGAGAAATGGGATGCGCTGAAGGAGTACCTGGAAAAACATCCGCTTTGGATGCTCATGAACCGTCAGCCGTCTCTTCACAAATACAGCATGCAGACCTTCAAGGTAAAGGTCCTGAAGCCCGCAGACGGCGAGGTATTCCGTTTGCAGCCGCTTTCATGCAAGGGGTTCGGGGCCGATTTTGACGGCGACGAGATGGCTGGTTACCTGCCGCTTTCCGACGCTGCACAGGAGGCGCTGCCGCGTCTGGCGCCGTCCGCGAATCTCTTTTCGGCGGGGAACGGACAGATCACCCCGAATTACGACCGAGACTTCGTGATGGGCGCATATCTCGTCTGCGCGCGCGATTCCGGTGCCGCGAAGAAGCGATTGGAAGAGCATTGTAAACAGGGCGAAGCCGAATCCGTCTTGAAGGATGCGCGTGCGGCGTTCGCGAAATGTACGGAAGAGGGCGTCTCGTTCGGTTACTACGACCTTGTGGTGTATGACGGGAAAAACGGTTTCGCGGCGGATATGGTCAACTCAGGGGCAAATGGTGCAAAGCAGATCAAACAGTTCACGAATCCTCGCGGTCTACTTGCGACCGGCAAGCTGGGGTTTGTGCCGTCCGAAGAGGTGAAACGGAAATTCGATATTCAGGGCTCGCTCGTCGGCGGCATGTCGTGGGAGGACATCTTCTGGTCGTCGTTCA
Source organism: uncultured Lentisphaerota bacterium (assembly GCA_946413265.1). GTDB lineage: Bacteria > Verrucomicrobiota > Kiritimatiellia > RFP12 > UBA1067 > RUG572. Next base: position 7,503 of record CAMKJU010000007.1, on the reverse strand, counting down.
ACGCTCGCGCTTCGATGTGCGACAAGAAGCTCAACACCGGCAAGGCGGGCGATCTCACGCGTTGTCTTGTCTATGCCCTGCGTCCAGTGACGATTACGTGCAAGAAGTGCAAGACACCGGATGGCGGCAAGCGTTCGATACTCAACTGTGGTTGCGAAACTGGCATCTGCGCGGCGTGCTACGGGGCTTTGTCGGACGGCACTTTGCCAGAAGTTGGGTATCCGGCGGGATTGATCGCCGCGCAGTCGATCGGCGAACGCGGCACGCAACTTTCGATGAAGAGCGCCCATGCGGGGAAGAGCCAAGTGGACATCGAGTTCGTGCGCGCGCTCATCCTGAGCGGTAAGAAGGCTAAAACATACGATGAATTCTACAAATGTCTGTGCGGGGAGGACGGCGCGATAACTCCGTACCGTGATCTGGATCCGCGGCATGTCCAGCTCTTGTGGCGCGTTCTCGCTGATTGCGGGACAAAATCCCTCAACGGCGCGTTGAAGAAAGTGGACGAAGGCAAGGACATGGAATCGGTCGCGCGCCGTGCAAACAAGGAGACGATCTTGAAATTACTGAGTGGCGAAATGCGGGACATCCCGCTGTCCTCGCCGTCGGCGCAGGTGATGTTCAACAGTTTCGCAGTGGGAGAGTGACTATGGCTTTAGGTTATGGATTGCAGATGGCGACAATCATGCAGCAGTCCAATCGAATGGACGTCTCCACCAGACATGAGCTGGAAGCCAAGGTCGAACTGTCCACACGGATACAGGCATCGACGTTTTTGCGCGCGGATTGTGCCACTCAAGTACAGATTTTGCAGGCGATGATCGCCAGTTTCCAGATCGTTGTCGAGACTGACGTGGAAGAAGAAGTTTTTACTGAAATTGCGGATGCTGCCGAGGAGGATTACGACTCGGAGGTGGATTTCATTGATGACGACGAAATCCGGGATGAGGACGATTCTTCTGGCGCGTATGCGGCACCGAACGGCGAGGAGGCATCACCGCTAGATTCCATTCTGCGTGGCTACGAGATCAGGATTGTCGAGACGGCATCGGGGCGATGGGCGTGTATTCCGCCCCGCAACCCGCTGTTGGGATATCGCCCAAATGGTTTTGATTCGGAGGCACACAAGATTCTTGAAGCCGTTCGCAAGCAGTTTGCGTTCTACGAGGCTGTGGCGAAGTGGCTGCAGAGTGAAGGGGATGAGGCCCTTGAAAGTCCGGCGGCGTTTAGAGAGAATCACAAAACAATGACGCAGACGGGCTTTGTTACGTCAGATTTCTGCGCCAACTTTCGTTCTAAGAAGGCAGAAACGTCGAAAAAGGCAGACACGGGGAATATCCACGCCTATTGCCAGAATTGTCGTCTGTCATGGGGATATGCTTCGCTACCTTTGGCCAGCGTTTTCACCTAAGAACCAGTTACAAAACCTTTCTTGCTTTCGCTATTGGGAGATTAGGAGTTTCGGAGTTAAGGAGAGTATTTAAAGAAAACTCCAAGACTCCAAAACTCCCAATAGCGAAAGCAATAAACTTATTCAAAAAAATTCAGAAAACTTGAAAGATAGTGCTGTGCATACGGTTTCTGTTTATGGAGATTATAAAGCCATGGCAGTAAAAACAGAAAAAATCGACATGAATTCGCGAATCGGCGATCGTTTTGAGCCGATTCCCATTACGCCTCGCCGTATGGTGGAGGCTCTGGACTGCGACGATGAGAAGATTAAAGGTCTTTCTATCGGGCAGACAACTTACAAACTGAGCGACCGGTTCTACAAGACCCTTGCCGCCGAACTGGGGATTCCCTTTGGCGTGTTCGGGTTCTTCACACCGCTAGAGGTGATGACGCGCGCGGCCGAGAAGGAGTCCGATCTGGCGCTCCGCGTGACGGTCGATACGGAACGGAACCAGGCACTGGGTCTGACGCAGGACAAGGGCCTGCCCATGCCCGTGAAATTCATTGAGGGCGTCCTGCACGAGGACCGCCGCCTGCAGGAGGTCGAATATGGCAACGGCATGCTGAGCGCGATGCTCGACCTCGACGACCCGTGGGACGTGCCGAACGACAGCACCTACCACGTGCGCGTGCGTTGTCGCGTACCCGTGGACGGCGTGGGCATGCCCGACATGAGTCTCGCCACATGGCGGCAGATTTGCTCGAACGGCGCAGTGGCGGAGGCGCCGCTGTTCCGCACGAAGATGGAAATCAAGGACAACAGCGGCGAGCATTTCCGTCGCCTGCTGGCGTCCTTCAGCAACCCGTCCGGCGTCGAGATGCTGCAGGAACGCATGTGCACCGCGGCCGGCACGAAGGCGTCGGTGGGCGAGGTCTTGCTGCTGGATGGGCTGATCCGCCGTTCGGTGGCGAACACGCGCAACCAGATGCTCCTCCGCGAGCGGCTGAACGAAATCGCCGATAACCCGTGCGTACGCTACGGCGTGACGGACCTCACGAACATCGGACAGAAGAAGCGTCCGCTCCTGCCCGTGGGGTGCAGCGTGGCCGACCTCCTCAACTTCGCCTCGGAGCTCGCCTCGCACCATGCGGAGCTGCTCAAGCCCGAATCCACGCTCCATTCCTTCGCGGGGACGGTGCTGTCCAAGGACTTCGACCTCGAGGACCTCTATCCGAACGCGGTCCGGACCAGCAACTTCTACCTCGGCGGCATCAACTTCTCGCAGGAGGCCGCGTAAGGTGACGCGTTACGAAGAGAGACCCTACCAGCAGGAGGCTATCAAGGAGGCGCTGGCCGCGTTCGCGGAACGGGGACGCACCTCCGTCCTGCTTGAATCGCCTGTCGGCTCGGGTAAGACGTACATGGCCCTGGAGGTGATCCATCGTTTCCAGGAGCATCTGGGGCGTCCAATCAAGGTCGGCTGGGTGGCGCCGCGCCATCATCTGCTGCGCCAGATGATGGAGGCGAACCGGGACCTCTACCAGGATAACATCCGCCCCGTCTCGCTTTTCGAGAAGGTACCGCCGGAGGTGGATCTCGTCGTCCTCGACGAGGCCCACCATGAGGCGACACAGAGCTGCGTGCTCCTCTACGAGCGGATGCGCGCCAGGTGGACGATCGGCCTCTCGGCCACGCCCATGCGGACGGACCGCATGAAGCTCTCCTTCCAGGAGACGGTGCGCACGTGTTCCATCGGCCGCCTCGTGCGGGAAGGGTACCTTAGCCCGTTCAATACATACGTCATTCCGAACTACAGCGTGGCCACGGCTGCGGATTTCTACCTGGCGGACCCCAAGCGCTGGGGGAAAAGCCTCGTGTTCTTCTCGACGATTGCCGAATGTGTGGCGTTTCGCGAACGCCTCGCCGCAGGCGGCGTGGCGTGCGAGGTGGTGACGGGCGAGAGCGACAAGGAGAGCCAGATCGATGCCTTTGCGAGCGGCCGCGTGCAGGTGGTCGCGAACGTGGCGATGCTCACGGAGGGATTCGACCAGCCCGACGTATCAAGCATCTTCGCGCGCGACGCCTCGCGTCTGCCGACAATCCAGATGTGCGGACGCGGTCTGCGTCGCGCCCCCGGGAAGGCGGCCTGCAACATCGTGCAGAGCGCGAATTCGAGCTACCTCTTCGAGCGCGTGGCGCCCCCACGCAACGCCTTCCGGTGGCAGCAGGGGTGCTGGTTGGCGCTGACGGACGGCACGGAGGCGATTGAACAGACGCTGAAGGAGACGCTTCGTCGGATGGATGCGCGTGAGAAAAATGATCGTGCGGCGCGGAAAAGCGAGTTCCGGCGTGCGGCGAGGGTCGCACCTCTGAAGTTCGCGCGTAAGCTCGAGCGCCTTGAGCGGGCCGAGAACGAGGAGAAATCGTATTACGCTGAGTTCGGAGGCATCTACGACGCGCTTGCGCGCTTCCGTGAGGCGGCGCATGCGGTCTGCTGGGACGGCGTTCCCGCCCCCTGTGCCATCCATCTCAACAAGGGCTTCGGCACGAGCCTTGATCGGGTGACGGCGATTTCCTGTTTCCTGCGTGACGGCGACCGGGTGGTTCCGGCCCTTTCGGTCAATCTGCGTGTATGCGTCGACCAGATTTGGCGGCACACGCTGTCGCACCGGCGGCTTGCCATAGAGCTCCTGCGGGGAATGGTACTCCTCCGGCTCTCGGCGGACGGTCGTGAACCGAAGCCGGGCGAATTGGCCATGCTGATGGATTACTTCGGCTACAACGAGGCCTCGAACAAGTACCGACGCGGGACGCAGATTGAGGAGGTGCTGCATGCGGCGGATGAATGTCTGGCGGATGTGTTGCCCCGCCTCCGTCCGGCACTCTATCACCCATTCGGTGCAACATCGAAGGGCGACGCGCGCTACTATCTGCGCACTTGAGACGAATCAGAGGGCTTGAACCCGCGCGCAAAGGACTTGACCTTGTCGAAGTTCAAACCCAAATGGTACAGGTACTTGAAGAGCTGTGGGGAACCGTCCTTTGCGTCACTCTGGTTGATGCGGAGGCGCCGGCTGGCGTCCGCCTGGTTCTTCGCGTCCGCGCAGACCGAGGCGACGAAGGCAAGTTGGGCGAGTTCGTCCAGGCGGAGCTCGGCGTACTTCTCGCCAAGCAGTTCGCGCAGGAACTCGAATTTGCAGGATGCGTCGGGAAGGGGAGAGGTTGGGTCGGGCGTATTAATGGTTTGCGACGCGGTTGGAAATTCCTCTTGTTTCGTTGCCGCAGGAGGGGCATCGGTCGCTATTGCCGTAACGTTGCTGTCGGTCTTGTATGATTTTAGTTCAAACTCGGTGCGTTCGATTTCCTTTTCGACGCCTTTCAGCTCAATCTGAAGACCGTTTGCGAATGTCGCCATCCTGAAGATCATGGCGTTGAACTCCCGGAAGTTGCCTTTCCACTCGGTGGTGTCGGCTTCTGCATATTCGATGAAACGTTGTAATGCGTCGTTTGCAAATTCAAGATGCGAGGAATACTTTTTATTGTACTCACTCAATACTTGCTGGCAATTGAGGGCGATGTCTTTCCGTCTTGCGGCATAGCCGGGGCGTTCTTTTTCCGCGAGGCCGGGGAGGTGGAAATGCCAGGTATTGATGCGTTCCAGCAGATCCAGGCGGAACCGCTTGGCCTTGACTTCTTCCCACAGATCCTTGTTGGTGCCGCAGATGAGCATGAAGTCGCATTGTATGTCCACCGTCGAATGCGGACGCCTAAACTTCTTGGTTTCGATGGCCGTCAGGAGCATCGCCTGGGAGTCGAGGGGAAGCTCGGCAATCTCGTCGAGGAAGAGAATCCCCCCGTTGGCCTGTTGCAGTTTTCCGTCGCACGTGCTGATCGCGCCCGTGAAGTCGCCCCTGTCGTGGCCAAATAGCTCGCTTTTGATGATTCCCGGGTCACCACCCAATGTCGCGCAGTTGACGGATACGAATTTGTCTTTCAATCCCTTTGTTTTTGCTATGTTCCTGGCGAGGTTCGACTTCCCGCTACCTGTGGGGCCTGTGAAGAGTATCGGTTCCTTTGTTCTTTGCGCCACGAAGAATATCTGGTTGAGGAGCTCCAAGAATTCCGTGTTGCTCTTGTCGACGAAGATTCCCTCCATGAGCCCGTTGTTCTTAGCCTGCCTTTTCGTGGCTATTGACAACTTGCGATAGGCTTCATTGAAGTCCGACGGATCGTCCTTCGCATAGCTTCCCACCGGGGTTCGATAGTCGCGTTTTGTATTGTCGTGCCATGGGGACGGCAATATTCGCATGCCGGGTATCTTGCCTTCCTGGCTGAGCATGAAAAGGGATTCTCTGATCTGCATTGTGCCGTGGTTGCAGTTCACATAACACATGGTACCTTCTGCACTGAATTCCGATGCATGGGCTTCGGCAAACTTATACAGGTTCGTGAACACGCTCACCATGTCCCAAGGCGATTTGAATGCCATCTCCTCTATGTGCAGGTTCACCTTGGGCCGTAGGGCCTTGATGTCTTCTACGACCTCGTCAAAGGTTCTCCGCATGGGGCCCCTGAGGCCGCTGTAGAGGAGATAGTAATCGTCGAACTTCAGATCAGGGTAGGAAGCGAGCGCGACAGAAGGCCGCCAGATGTCAGTCCGTTTGATGTCTTTCGGACTCAGGCGCGAGAGATACCCCTTCGCCTTGGCGTCTTTTCCGAACGAGGCGAGGAATGTCCTGTCTTGCATCTTGTATTCAAGCTGGTCATGCTCGTATCCGAAATAAGAGATTAGAATGTTTTTCTTGATAGACTTCTTTTCCATGAGTTGTCTCCTGATGCAATTGCAAAACCTCTCTACCATTGACGCACGTTCATTGCTTTCGCTATTTGGAGTTTCGGAGTCTTGGAGTTAGTGAGCCTTTTTGAAGATTTTCTCCAAGTCTCCCAATCTCCTAACCTCCCAATAGCGAAAGCAAGAAAAGGGTTTGCGGTTGGTATTGTATCAAAAAAGATGATAGCAGGCAAGTGAGGAGCAGAAATTCTTTCTATCAGGAAAAAACTTTTCCATTAGTCCGTAAAACTGCCCGGCCAATCAATTTTTTGCGTCCGCATATAGAAATGAACATCTAACCACAAAGGATCACTATGACAAGCAAGCATACACACGCAGCAAGCGACAGCATCGCGTACATCCCCACGCTCGGGGAATGGGGCACGCTCCTTCGGAAGCACGGCCCCAAGATCGTCAACTCGCTTTGGCGGTCGGGTAACAGGCAGGATTGCGAAGACGCCGTTCAGAGTGCGGTCATAAAGATTGCAGGGCTTGACCCCGACCATCGCCTTGAGGAGGAGCTTGAACCTAAGACGGAGGCCCAGTGGGTCGGGTTTGTCCAGATGCACGCGCGTTCTTTTCTGAGCCACAGGAACGAGCGCGAGGCAAAGTGGGCGTGGGCCGGCAATACGCACAAGGAGCTGCGCGACGCATACTCGGCGACGCTTGCCGACCGTACGCTCGGCGAGCGCCACCGCGCGGAGCGTCTGCGTAACATCCGGCGTCAGACCCAGTACCTGGTGGCGAGGGAGGAGGTCCGGAACCAGGACGCCCAATCGCCGATCGAGCGCCTGAGCGAGAAGATCCGCCGCCAGGCCGTCCGGGAGATGGTGGACCTTGTCTGCGGCGAATATGGCGTTAGCGACCGCGACAGGGATGTGTTCGTCCGCGCTGTCCTCGACGGAGAGGACGCGCAGCATGTTGCGGACGACCTGCTGAAGGGCAATCGCAGTCATCTCTACATTATTGTGTGCAGGGTGAAAGAGAAGCTCGTCAAGCACGGGCGCACGGCGTTCAAGCGTGGCTGGGTCCTCGCCGAAGAGAAGCTGTGGAGGCTGGGAGCGTAAAGAAATGGTGGCATTGCATTACGATTTAGAATGATGTTTTAGGATAGGTAACTATACTAAAGTATAGCCAGTCTAAACGATGCAATGGTACTGAGGATCAAGTAGCAGCTCAAAATTTGACCATCAGCCGTCAGATTTTAACAATCAGATCTCTAAATTGCTTTCGCTACTTTTAAGCAGCGAAAGCAAGAAAAATCTTTTTGCTTGTAATA